>NZ_JANSIH010000186.1:0-6151 GCF_047462075.1 Synechococcus sp. R55.2 | reverse complement strand
CTTGCCGACTCTAGGGCTACTGAAAGCTCCCGCCTTTAGGCGGGGGTAGTTTACCTTCGTCTTCAGCTCCCCGGCTTGAACAGGCCAATGGCCGTGACCTGGTTGGATCCCACCTCAAAGGCAAAGGCCAGGCCCAGAGCATCGTAGTTGACGTAGTAGCGGTCGTCGCGCAGATACTCTCGGCTCCCCTTGGGATAGGGCACCACCTCGTTGTAGCCGTTCTCGCCGGGCCCGCCGTAAACGGCGATCACTTCCGAATAGGTGGAGCCGATGCGGATCCCTTCGCCGGTCATGGCTTCCGGGTGGGTGGTGTAGATGCGGTTGGCGAAAAAGCTATCCACAATGCCCGGATGACGGTAGGTGAAGAGGATGTAGTCCTGCAGGTAAAAGATCTTCAGGTCGCTGTTGGGCTGAAACACATTAGCTCCGGAGGCTGCTGGGATCTGATCGACATTGCCCAGCAGGTGGGTATCGACGTTGCGGGTATCCATGCCCAGCTCAAAGCGGCCAACTCGGCCCTCTTGCACCAGCACGGTAGGCCGTGGGGGCAGGGTGGGTCGCCGTGGGGGCAAGGCCAGCGCTTGCAGGCCGGCATTCAGCCAAGCATTGTCATCTCCTTCCACCGTCTGCAAAGGCACTAAACCTCGCTCCAAAGAGCGACCATCTCCTGTCTTCCAGGTGGCCACGGCCAGTTCCACCGCCGCGCCGGAGGGGAGAGCAAAGAAGCGGGTTTGTCGCTCGCTGCCTTGGGTGGGCTGTCCCAAGATAAGGGTGCTACCGCTGGATCCCAACTGGGCAGCCAAGAGGGTGGCCCCCTGGCGGGTGTTACCATCCACGAGAACGGCCAACGGGATCCCGGCGGCAATGGGCAGATTTTCGCTGTTCCAGAGGGTGGGCTGCCCGAATCGGTCTTCGGTAATCAGCAGCGGCTGGACGGAGCGGGGCAAAAACAGGCGCGCCACATCTGCTACCACTTGGGGGTCGTAGCCCACCGAGCCGCGCAGGTCGAGGACAATGCCCTGGCTGTAGTCTTGGGTGTAGAGGGTTTGGCGGATTTGCTGAGCTGTGGCCGGGGTGAGATCCGGCACAGCCAAGTAAACCTGGCGCGGGCCGATCCCGCGGGCTTGTACGGGAGGACGAGGACGGTTGAGCAAGTCCTTAAAAGCTTGCGGATCCCAGAAACGATCGGCGGGATCCCCATACTCCCGCAGGATCTCTTGAATGAACTCGTACTCCACCTCAATGGGGGGGCGGGGATCCCCGTAGCTTCGGGCCAACAGGCGGGTGTAGAGGTCGTTGTAACTGACTGCGGCAGCTTGGTTGCCTGCACCCAAGGACTCGTTGATGAACAATCCCACCAGATGGCGGAGATCCAGCCCGACCAGCTCAGGGGGAAGCGAAGGAGCTGCCGGGATCCCCGAACCTGCAGGATCCGAGGGCACGACGGGCACAGCCGCAGTACTGCCGGGCCAGATCCCCGCGATCAGGGTGAGGATCCCCCAAGCCCCAATTGCGCGCGCAAATCCTTTCATGGTAGCCTGCCCTCTTGCAGATGTTGCGAATAGGATAAACCCTAAACGCTCCCCTCTGCCACTGTAGGCAGTGTTAGGTATCCGCTTTTTGCATTTTAGAACACTAGGGGTGACTGTCGCGCCCCCCTTCTTTGGAATGTTCCCAGCCGGGATCCGGAAAACCGCCCCACCACAGCCTACTCTTACTTGCCTTTTTTGCCCTTTTTGCTTGGCTTAGGCTTTTCTGCTGCTGGGGTCTCTGCAGTGGTTTCTTCTGCCTTCTCCTCAACCGGGATCGTTGCCTTTGGTTCTGAATCTGCCGCAGAATCTGAGAGGGTTTCCGCAGGGGATACTTCTACAGCCTCTTCTGGGGCCGGTTCGGCTTCCACGACTGCGGCTTCTCCATCCGTTTCCGCCCCCGTAGCCGTCTCTGAGGAGGATTCAACGGCCTCAGGGATCCCGGATACCTCTGCTTCTGGCTCATCGAACTTAAACTCGGCCTCTGGCACTTCAACCCTCTCCTCTGAGCCTGCCAAAGAAGTAGGTGCCTGGGTTGGATTCCCCTCGCTATCGACCCAGTTGACCGTAGTTTGCGACTTCAGCCAGGCCATCACCTTGTTGGTCAGCAAGCCTTCATAGACGGCTTGGCGTACTCGTTCCCGATCCAGCCTCTGCCCTTGCTGGGCGTAGGCCGCCATCACTTCTTCCACTTCCACGTCCAACTCCGTGGAACCTACGGCAATTTGCTCTTGCCGAACGATGGCGCTCAGGGCCAAGGTGCGCCGCAGCCGGTCGATGGCTTCGGGTCGGTGGCGCTCTTTCAACTGGTTAAGGGTTTCGGGAGGCAACTCGGACAAGAACTTACGGAGCTCCCCCGGCTTGATGCCTTCCTGCCGCAGGGCCTGGAGACTCTGGGCCAGCAGTTGTGTCGTTTCTTGTTCGATGAGGGTTTCCGGCAAATCCACCTCAGTAGTCTCCAAGATGGCGTTGAGGATGGCGGTTTCCAGGTTCTCCTCGGATTGTCTCAGGGCATCCTGTTCAAGGCGCTTTTGCAAGTGCTCCCGCAGTTCGGCCACCGTTTGAAAGCTGCTGATCTCTTGCACAAAGGCATCATCCAATTCGGGCAGCTCTTTGGCCTTGATCTCCCTCAGGCAGACAGTGAAGGTAACCGTTTTCCCGGCCAACTCTTTTCTGAAGTAGTCGTCGGGGAAGGTGGCTGCAATCTCCTTGGTTTCGTCGAGCTGCATGCCCACGATGCCCGCCACAAAACCGGGGATGAAGTTGTCTTCCTTGAGTTCCAGCTGGAAGTCCTGGGTGGTCATCTCGTCGAGGGGATTGCCTTCTGCATCGCGGGCTGCAAAATCGATCACCACCACATCCCCCAACTGAGCAGGCCGATCTTCTACCGGCAAGAGGGTGGCCCGCTGATCCCGCCATCGGTCGATGAGCTGGTCAATTTGCTCAGGCTTGACGTCAACACGGGTTGCCGTAACGGTCAGCCCTTTGTATTGGCCAACGCGGGCTTCGGGGTACACCTCAACATATCCTGAGAAGCTGAAGTCTGCTTCGGGGTTGAACTGAGCCAAGAGCTGACCCACCTCATCATCCAGCTCGAACCGGCTAATGGGAGTGAGCCGAGCTTCCTTGAAAGCCTGTTGAATGGCCTCGCTGATCAGGTCATCCACAGCACTGGCCATGATGCGCTCGCGGCCCACCTGCCGCACAACGAGGTTGCGGGGGGCCTTGCCCTTGCGGAATCCCGGAATTTGGATATTCTGCTCCAGTTGACGCAAGGTTTTTTCGTAGGAGCGCTTCACCCGGTCGGCTTCTACCACGATTTTGAGACCGACCCGGCTGCCAGGGCGTTTTTCTTGGATAACCTGCATAGGAAGTATGAGCTAGGGAGAGGGGCAAGTAGAAGTTCAATTCTACCTCAACGGCCTGTGGGTCAACCTGGGGATTTTAGGCAGGGGATCCCTCGGTGGCCACTTCTTTCACATCCTGGATGTCCTCTTGGGGTTCGGCACGCTTGCTGGGAGGCAGTTGCTTCACTTTGGCTTCCAGCTCCACCACCATTTCCTTGAGTTCGGTGATGGTGACCTCCTTCTCCTGCAGTTGCCGATTTTTTTCCCGGGCTTCGATGCTGAACTGTACGCGCATCCAGAGGCTATACAGCCAGGCGAGGGCGGCCCCAATCCCGGCAGATGCCAGAAGTTCCATCACCAGAGGGCTTTCAACGCTGACGCCGGGGGCAAAAGTAACCGTGACCGGGGTGGCGTTTTGCATGGCAAAGAGGGCAATGGCCAGGAGGGCTGAAAACAAGATCAGGTAGTTGAACAGTCGCATCGTTTTTCTCCTCGAAGGGATCCACTACGGCTTGCCAGCACCAGAATACCCATAAACTCGGGCCGGTTTTTGAGAAAAATTCCCTCAGAAAAACCAGCCATAACTGTGTAAGCCTTTGCCCAGAAAGTTCACCCCCAGATAACACACCCAAACCACCCCAAAGCCTAAGCTGGCCAAGAGGGCGGGGCGTCTGCCTTGCCAGCCTTTGGTGATGCGGGCGTGCAAATAGGCGGCAAAGACCAACCAGGTAATCAAGGCCCAGGTTTCTTTCGGATCCCAGCTCCAGTAGGTACCCCAGGCTTCGTTGGCCCAAACGGCGCCGGCGATAATGCCGATGGTGAGCAGGGGGAACCCCAGCCCGATCAGCCGGTAGCTGGTGTTGTCCAAGATTTCTGCCAGGCTCAGCAGTTGCCAGGGGATCCCTTCGGGGGCCGGTTGGGGGGGGAGTTCAGCGGACGAGGGGGCAGGACGGGGGGAGCGGAGGCCGGCGTAGGCCAGTTCTGAAGCCGGGGAAGGCAGGGTGGCTTCCGCCCATTCGGGATGGGTTTGGGGTTGGGGAGGGCGAAATTGCAGGCCGAGGGAGTTGCCCTTGAGATGGACATCCTGACCGCGGGTGACGATGAGAAAGCTGATGGAGAGAAGGGATCCCACCAACAGCGCCGCATAGGCCAGCAACATCACAGTCACATGCATCATCAGCCAGTTGGATTGCAAAGCCGGCACGAGGGGCTGGGCTACCTGCATATCTTCCGGCAGCACCAAGGCAGCAAAGGCTACGATCCCGGTTACAACTGGGGCGGTCATGACCCCCACCCAGCGGCTGCGGCTCCAGTAGAGGGCCACCAAATGCAAAGCGGTGATCCCCCAAGCCAGGAAAAACAGAGACTCGTACAGGTTACTCAGGGGGAAGTAGCCCGCATCGATCCAGCGGGCCGTCAACAGGGCTGCCATCGTCAAGTTTGCCCCAATCATCCCCGCCAGGCCCAATTCGGTTAGAAGCCGCACCTGGGGAAAGGCTGCCCCGCCCCAGTAAAACAGCATGGCCCCCAAACAAATGGCAAACGCCACATTGTTGAGCAGAGCTTGCCACTGGGCCAGATCCATACCCGCCAGGGCCGTTATCGCCAACAGAGCCATACATGACCTCAAAAGTGTCTCCGACCCGGCTTGAGCCAGGCCAGTTGATCCCATTCTAGGGCGGGGGAAGGGATCTTCCCCAAAGGACACATGCTGGTAATGTGGGGATGGCTTGTCTGCGGCTCGGCAGGATACCGAGAGCGTTGGGATGTAAGGCTCATGCAAGAACACGCGGGAAATGCCAGGTTGAGAAGGTGGGGGTTGTTGAGATGGTGGATCTGTCTGTTGGCCGCCCTCGTTTTGGCCTCTTGTGGGGGATCCCCGCCTAAACCCCCGCAGGAACAGCTTCCCCAGCTAGAGCGCGTGCCGGTTCCCCCGGAGATTGCCAAGCTGGATGCCCATTTGCAGTATTGTCGCCCGCAAGTTCAGATCCTCAGCCCCAAGCCAGGTGAGGTGTTGCCAGAGCGGCAGGTAACCGTTCGCTTCGCGGTGCAAGGGTATCCGCTTTTCCAAGATCCGCAATTGGGTCTCGGCCCTCATCTGCACGTGGTGCTGGACAACCGTCCCTACATCGCCCATTACGATGCCGATGCTCCCCTCGTTTTCAAGGATTTGGAGCCGGGATCCCATACTCTGCGGGTGTTTGCCGGCAAACCCTGGCACGAGAGCTTCAAAAACTCTGAAGCCTATGCCCAGGTCAGCTTTCACGTGTTAGCTCCCACCCCTGAGTACGTACCACAGCCGCAACTGCCCCTGCTCACCTACAACCGCCCCACAGGCAGCTACGGGGCCGAGCCAATCTTGGTGGATTTCTGGCTGGCCAATGCCCCAGTGCGGGAGAGCCTGTTGAGTGACTTGCCACGGGACTGGCGGATCCGCTACACCCTCAACGGCCAATCCGGCCTGCTGGATCGCTGGGAGTCTTTTTATCTGAAGGGCTTCAGGCCCGGTCGCAATGTGATGGTGCTGGAACTGGTGGACAGCAAAGGGGATCCCATCCGCAATGTGTTCAACAGCGCCGCCCGCGAGATCACCTACACCCCTGGCGGCCAAGATACCCTCTCCAAGCTGGTTCGGGGGGAGCTAAAAGCCGAAGAGGCCCTGGCCATCGTCCAGCCCCAGCCCACCCCTACCCCAACTCCTACTCCTACTCCGACGCCAACCCCAACACCGACCCCCACGCCCACTCCGACTCCGGCGCCAACGCCAACTCCGAC
>NZ_JANSIH010000185.1:0-783 GCF_047462075.1 Synechococcus sp. R55.2 | reverse complement strand
CCTCCCGGCACTGACCCTACGGGTACAGTGCGGGGCTCCTGCGATTTCTAGCTGAGCCGTGGCCCGTCCAGAGCCGCCGCGGGCAGAAGGGAAAAAGACTTACCGGATCCCAGTTTCAGTATTTATACTGATGTCAAAGATGAGAAAGCTCAATAAGCTTCCTCTGATGCATTTGGTTTCACTCATCCTATAAATAATCAAATCCTAACATTTTTAAGCAAGCTTCGAGTTGAAATTTCTCAACGGAAGACTTACTATAGAGCGACGAGCTTTGTAAAGGGGGAATACTCTCAGTCATGCAAAAACTCCAAGACAGTTTGGTAAAAGCTCTGAGCATCGATGGAGCACTGGGGGTAGCGCTGGGGGATTGGAAAACTGGGATGTGCTTGGGATATAAGGGCACCAACAGCCCCGCTTTTCCTGAAGCTAACTTGGAGCTGGCAATCGCCGGAAACACAGAAGTGATTCGCGCTAAGATGCGAGTCGCGGAGTCACTTAAGTTCACCGACAGAATTGAAGAGATTTTAATCATCCTGGAAACTCAGTACCATCTAATGCGTATGCTTAAAACCATAAACGGCCTATTTTTCTACCTAGCCTTAGACCGAGAAAAAGGGAACTTAGCTCTTGCCCGCATTAAACTCAGTCAAATTGAGAGCGAATTGACCCTCTAAGGGCAACTTGAAAGAGATGAAGCATCACGGCGAGCAGGGAGTCTAATTTGGCCGTGGAGCATGACTCTAGTCAATAATAAGCTCAACTATACTGAAAATAATGTATAAT
>NZ_JANSIH010000184.1:0-790 GCF_047462075.1 Synechococcus sp. R55.2 | reverse complement strand
TCAAATTTCTAGGGATCCCCCCTAAGGTGGAACTACTGTAAAAAAGACTTAGTGCAGGAAACACTAAGTCTTTCGTTTCCAATTTCTAGGGATCCCCCCGAAGGGGGAACGCTTTCTTACCTCGGTTAATGGAGTATGCGCCTATGGAAGTTTCCAATTTCTAGGGATCCCCCCGAAGGGGGAACAAGCCCTTCAAGCAGGGCTGCCACGTCGATATGTGGAGAAAGTTTCCAATTTCTAGGGATCCCCCCGAAGGGGGAACCCGGTGCCTGAGCTGCTACCAAAGCCAGCTCGTCCACAAGTTTCCAATTTCTAGGGATCCCCCCGAAGGGGGAACTGAAGTTCGTCAATGCGCATGAGGAGGTAGTCAAGGTCACAGTTTCCAATTTCTAGGGATCCCCCCGAAGGGGGAACAAGCAACTACAGCGGTCTGTATCTCGCAAACAGAAAAGGTCAAGTTTCCAATTTCTAGGGATCCCCCCGAAGGGGGAACTCTGCCAGGTACCCTTTGAGGGGTACGCCCCCGTCTGGAACGTTTCCAATTTCTAGGGATCCCCCCGAAGGGGGAACAGCGTCCAGTAACTAGGAAAATGAAGGCTGCAGCCGAAGTTTCCAATTTCTAGGGATCCCCCCGAAGGGGGAACCCTAAATCAATTGGCACAAGTTGCAAAGCTGTGTTATGTTTCCAATTTCTAGGGATCCCCCCGAAGGGGGAACACCACAACATGCGTACGGAGAGACTCCACGCATACGGTGTTTCCATTTTCTAGTGTTCCCCCCGAAGGGGGAA
>NZ_JANSIH010000183.1:0-792 GCF_047462075.1 Synechococcus sp. R55.2 | reverse complement strand
GCACCCAGGCCCTACGTACAGGGATAGCAACCCAGTTTATGACTCCTGAAGCTGACTCCTGCAAGTACAAAGCCATCAATGTTGTCCTAGGTCTTTTATGCAAAGCAGCGTGGCAACCCGTATTGCTTGAACCTCTCGACCATCCTGAATGCTCTGAGCTAACTATTGGCTTTGATGTGGGAACTAACCGACAACTTTATTATGGAGCTGCCGCTTTTGCTGTGCTAGCTAATGGTCAGAGCTTAGGATGGGAGCTGCCTGATGTACAAACGGGAGAAACCTTTTCTGGCGAGGCAATTTATCAAACTGTGTCCAAGCTTGTCAACGGGTTCTACAAAAAATTGAAGCGCTATCCTAAAAAGGTTCTCCTGATGAGAGATGGCCTAGTTCAAAGAGGTGAGTTTGACAAGACGATCGAGGAACTGGAGAAAAAAGGAATTGCTGTAGATATTGTCGGAGTGCGCAAAAGTGGCACAGTCAGAATGGGAAGAGAGGAAAAAGGAAGCTATAGAGACGCTGCAATGGGCACTGTCATTTTTGACCATGAACGAAGGTCATTTATGCTCGTAACAAGCCAGCCCATTAAGAAGTCCTCGGTGCCAATTGGCAGCGCAAGACCGCTGCGAGTTGTCCATGAACACGGCAACACTCCTTTGGAAGTTCTGGCTATACAAACTTACCATCTCTCCCAGCTTCATCCCGCCAGTGGTTTTCAAGCCTGTAGGCTTCCTTGGGTATTGCACTTTGCCGACAAAAGCAGTAAAGAGTTCCAGCGCATTGGCAACAGCATTT
>NZ_JANSIH010000182.1:0-6232 GCF_047462075.1 Synechococcus sp. R55.2 | reverse complement strand
CAAGAAACTTCTTGAGTTTTCTCTATCTCGTCAGTGCTCTCTTTTGGCTCAAATATAAAGATCAACACAACCTTGCATTCCTCCCGACCCTCGCCCTGTGGGCAGAGGGCAGGGCTCCTGTAGCTTCTAGCTGAATCTCTAGCGGACGGAGTAGGCTGCTGAGACGGCAGGCAACTGCAGGGAGAGGGATCCCAGCGGGGCCAAGGTGGTGCCGGGGTAGTAAAAAGCGAGGATTTGCGCCGCGTTAAACCCCTGCCGAGCCAGGGTATAGGAGCCGTACTGGCTCAAGCCCACCCCATGGCCGAAGCCGCCGCCGATAAAGCGATAGCCCGCCAATCGCTCCCCTTGTTTGAGAGGCTCTATCCGAAACAGGGTGCTGTACAGGCGGGGAAAAGCCAAGCGCACCTGATCTTTGCGCAAAAGAATGGAGTGGATCCCTTCTGCCGTCTGCAAGTCCAATTGCATCGCCTGCACCCGGCCACTGGCGGAGCGCTCCAGGATCTGCATTCCCGCGATGCTGCTCCAAGTGGGCATGGGGATCCCCAGGTAGTCTTGGCCGGCGCGCAACTGGGTGTTCAGCTCCTCCAGAGATAGGGAGAACTCCCAGCGGAATAGGCGGGATACCCCTGCTTCGTTGAAGCCCTCTCGTTGGGCCAAAAACGCCTGGAAGCTGCTCTCCTGCCGCAAATCCAAGGGCTTACCCGGTTGATGGGCAATATCCGCTTGCCGGCGCAGGTAGGGGCGCGGATCCCCGTCCCAAACATCTTCAAAGGCCGCCGAGATGCCGCCATTGGTAGAGGAATAGACAGCATCCACCAGCTCGCCATTGTAGGTGAGCACCAGGCCACTGGTTTGGCGAATGGCTTCGTCTGCCCGTGGGTGAGTTCCGGTCAACCCCTTGTAAACCTGGCAATGGGTATTGGCGCAGAGCTGATAATCGTCAACCTGAAAGCGGTGGAGGTTCTTGAGGGCGTAGGTGCGCGCCAAAATCGCCTGGGCGGCCATCGCGGCAAAAGGGGCCCCTGGCCCCACCTCGTGGGGAACTACCCCCCGCAAATAGGTTTCCAGAGGCACGGCATTGACCACAGTGTAGCTGCCGTAGGCATTGGGCTGAAAGGTGATGGATCCGGCATAGTAGTGGTCGTTCACCCGTAGATAGCCGGCATCAGAGGTCACCCTGAGGCGGGTGCGGTGGTAGCGAAAGTGTTCATGGATCCAGCTCAGCTCCGCCCGTTCTCGCCGCTCCTGCACCTCGAGCCGCACATGGGGGATCCCTTCTTTCTGGGCATACTGCTGAATCTGGGCCAGTTGTTGCGGGGTGTAGGCGCGGCTGGCCCACACCTGCCATTCTTGCGGCTGGGCGATCTCGGTGCTGATGCCCAGAGACTGCCAATGGTTGGCATTGGCCTCGGCACTCTCAAAGCTTTTGTGGCTGCTGAGAATTAGACGATATACGGTTTCCGGGGAGGTCAGGGCGCGATTGACAATGCCAATGCTGACCCAAGGCGTTCGCTGCGTTTGGGTGCTGCCGTCTGCTTGGGCAAATTCCAGGGTGAGAAGGGATCCCGTCGGCGCTGCCAGCTCCACCTGATCCGTCTCAGAACGGCCAAAGCGTTGCACAATGCCTATGTGCAGGATTGGGTTTTCGGGGGTGGCCGCCGTGGCAAAGGTCTCTTCGCCAACGCCGGTCGCGTCGGCGGCATGGAGCGCCAAGGCCGTCAGCAACAGGCCCAAGCCGGAAATGAGGGTGCTCTGCTTGCAGGACGAAGTCCTTGAAAACCGGCGAGGTTTGGCAGTGGGAGGCTGACAACTGGCCATGGCCGCTTTATCCTAAAACACACCCTGTCGATTTTACCCGCATCTTTTCTGGCCCACCTGCAGTGGTCGCGTTAGCGGTGCGGAGCACCATGGATGCTTTTCCTCGCATGTCTGTTCCCGACGACGGGTTCCCAATCGCCACGGCGGGACGCCGCCCCTCTTTGCACAAGGGATCCGGCTGGCGGCTGGGCTGGGATCCCACCCGTTCCCCTTTTGTTGCCCTGGTGGGGGGAGAAACCTGGGCGCTGGAGCTCACTCAGGAGGAGTGGCAAGCGTTTGTGCAGGGGGTGCAGCGCCTGCAGCAGGATATGGAGGCCATCGCATCCCAACTGATGGCGGAGGAGAGCATTACGCTGGAGCAGACTTTCCCTGCTTTGACCCTGATAGCCAGCGGCAGCGCCACTGCCTGGGGTCTCTATGTGCAATTGCATCAAGGCCGGCGCGGAGAAGGTTTTTGGCCTGCTGATGTTGTCCCTGAGCTGTGCCAGGCCCTCGCCCAATGCTTTGAGGAAGCTCTCTAGCCCCCTGAAGCCTGCAGTCTGGATCCCTGCCCAGGGTTTTTGGGGCGAAGCTACAACCCCTTGATTCCCTTCAGCGCCTGAGAGAACCGATGGATCTGCACCATCTGCACACTTACATTCGTCCCCGACAGCTTGAGGACTTGACCGCCTGGGATCCCGGCTGGAACTGGCTGGCCGGGGGGACTTGGCTCTTCTCCCAGCCGCAACCCCACCTGCGGGGACTGGTCGATTTGCATCCTCTGGGCTGGAATGAGCTGGAAATCAGCGCAGAAGGGCTAAAACTGGGGGCAACCTGTACCTTCCAGCAACTGCTGCAATACCCTTGGCCGCCCCATTGGCCGGGGATCCGCGCCCTGTGCGAGGGAATGGCATCTTTGGCCTCTTTCAAAGTGGCCCACTTGGCAACGATAGGGGGAAATCTCTGTCTGGCCCTGAGTGTCGGTGTCGTAGCGCCCGTGTTGATCGCCCTTGAGGCCACCTACACGCTGATCGATCTGCAGGGATCCCTGCGCCACATCCCCGCTCAGGACTTTCAAACCGGCCCCCAACAAACTCTGCAGCAGCTGGGCGAAGCCTTGCGATCCATCTGGATCCCGGCCCAACGGCTGCGCGGCCCCAGCACCTTTCAGCGGCTCGGCATCACCCAAACGGATCCCGCCCTGGTGATCGTTGCCGGATCGCGCGATCCCGACTCAGGCAACTATCGCTTCGGGCTCAATGCCGCCCTTTCGCCCCCACAACTGATCCAGATGGGATCCCGGCCCAATCCAGAACACCTTCCCCAACTTTTGGCAGAGCAAGCCCACGGCTGGATCGCGGATTTTCGGGCCAGCGCCCTCTACCGCCAACGCATGAGTGAGGTATTGATTCGCCGCTGTATAGACATCTTGGGCTAATCGGGGTATTGCCCCATCCCAACAGGGGGCTGAGAACGACGTACTCATCCTGCCAAAGCTCCCGCCGCTCTGAAAGTAAAGGTTTTAGGCGTGGGTCAGTGCCCCAGTTTGAATCGAAATGACCATAAGTCTGACATTCCCGTCCATAGGATTGAGATAGCCACAGGCAAAAATTCATCTGTTGCTGTTCCAAAAATGGGTAACACATAAAAGTTTGGGGCAGTAGCAACTGGCAGTGTCACCCCATAGACAGCCGCGAAAACAGTTCACAGTGAACTCAGATTTATCTGGCCTTAAAACTTGAAGCCAGTTTACAAAAAATTTACCTACAGTTGATATCCAGTGGGGTTTTGGATTCAGGAGTTCGCGTGATTTGACAGGGAAAGTTTTGGGTCTGCGAAGGGTAACCTGAGACCAAGAAAAGGCTTGAATACCAGGGCAAGATCCTTCGGGTTTAGCTAAGTGCCTGATTTCTCCCGAAGCGGGACTGGAACTGCTATGAGTCGGTTTTCCCCTCATGAAGTGTATCTCCGGAGAATCCTCTTTCGTCTGGCCACTGCAGCTCCTCGTGGCATGACATTGATCGAGTTGCTTGTGGTCATTGTGATTGTCGGTACTCTCTGCGCGGTGGCCATTCCCAACCTGCTTAACCACATTCGCCGTTCCAGAGTTGCTGAAGCCCAAACAGCTTTGGCGACCGTTGGCCGTGCTTCGGAAATCTTCCGCGTGGACTTTACGGTTTATCCCTCCGGCTACGCCGATATTGAATTCGGAGGGATCCACGGGGATCGCTATTTACAAGATCCCTGGCAAGCCTACAACTACCGTCTTCCCGAAGTTGTTCCTCCCACACCTGGCCCAAGCGGCATTCGTTGGATGACTGAGTCTTACACCTACACAACTGCTGGTGGGGATCCCCTGCGCTGTGACATTGGCCTCGGGGATCGCCAGCAAGAGGTTCTGGTCTCTGGCTACGACCTGCACAACTCCTGCAACCTTTATCATTGACTTGCCTGGGCGAGATTTGGCGGCTTGAGGAGACGGGACTGGGCGGACTTGAACCGCCGACCTAGCGCTTAGGAGGCGCTTGCTCTATCCATCTGAGCTACAGCCCCTTGTCGGACATCCTACCGATCTTAGCCCCCATCCCAGATTACAGCCCTTTTGCAGATGAAGTGGTGCTCAGCCAATTCTTAACGCGCTCCGACTGGGGTTGGTGTTATTCTGAGAGCGCCTTTGAGGGAGGGCGGAGCTTTGTCTGGCGATTTGCTGATCCGAAATGCTGAGCTGCTGGTGCCGGAAGGGGATCCCTGGCGGGGAGATGTGCTGGTGCGGGAGGGGCGCATTGCCCAAATCGGCCAAAACCTCTCGCCAGAAGGGGTGGCCAAGGTCATCGACGCCGAGGGCCATACCCTGATGCCGGGGGTTATCGATCCCCAAGTTCACTTCCGCGAGCCGGGCCGAGAGCACAAAGAAGACCTGCAGACGGGATCCTGGGCCTGTGCCCGGGGCGGGGTGACCAGCTTTTTGGAGATGCCCAACACCGACCCGCTGACGATTGACCAAGCGACGCTGGATGACAAGTTGGCCCGTGCAGGCAGCAAGTGTGTGGTCAATTACGGCTTTTTCATCGGGGCCACTGCCGATAACTTAGAAGAGTTGCAAACGGTGCAGGGAGCCTGTGGCATCAAAATCTTCATGGGATCCATGCATGGCCCCCTCTTGGTGGATGATCAGGCGGCGCTAGAACGGATTTTCGGGGAAACGGATCCCAACTTTTTAATTGCCGTCCATGCCGAAGATTTGTCTCGCATCACAGCTCGTAAGGCCCTGTTTGCCGGACGCACAGACGTAGCTGTTCACTCGCAAATTCAGGACGAGGAATCGGCCCTGATCGCCTCACGGCGGGCTTTGGACTTGGCCACCCGCTACCGCCATCGCCTACACATTTTGCACCTTTCCACCGGTCTAGAGGTCGAGCTGCTGCGCCAGCACAAGCCAGCTTGGGTGACGGCAGAGGTGACCCCCCAACACCTACTGCTCAGCACCGCCGATTACGCTCGTCTGGGATCCCTGGCCCAGATGAACCCCCCCCTGCGGGATCCCGCTAACCTGGCTCAACTGTGGCAGGGGCTGCACGACGGGATCCTGGATTGCATTGCCACCGACCATGCCCCTCATACTTTGGAAGAAAAGGCTCAGCCCTATCCCCACTCCCCTTCCGGTATGCCCGGCGTGGAAGCCGCTTTGCCTCTGATGTTGACGGCAGCCCAGCAGGGGCGTTGTACGCTGGCGCAGGTGGTGCGGTGGATGTGTGAGGCGCCGGCCCGCCTCTACGGGATCCCCAACAAAGGGCGGCTGCAGGTGGGCTACGACGCCGACCTGGTGCTGGTGGATCGCCACACACCCAAACCGGTGCGGCGGGAAGAGCTGCTGACCAAATGCGGCTGGGGTCCCTTCGAGGGCTGGGAATTGGTGGGCTGGCCCCTAGTCACGATCGTGGGCGGACAGATTGCCTTTCAAAACGGCCAGGTGGATCCCTCGGTGCGGGGAAAGGCTCTTCAGTTTCAGCGCTAGCCAGGGATCCCTGCTATCCCGCAAGGGCTTCCGATAGCAGCAGGACAGAAGTGGCGCAGTAGCCTATCCTAGCTTCCCTCTCCCTTTGTGGGAGAGAAGCCAGGCCTGAGGGCGGGATGGCGCAAAAGCATCAGGAACGGTCTCAGGCTGGTTTGCCGATCACCACACACCTCGGCCTGCTGGGTCCGGCAACTCTGGCCCAGAAACTCGTGTTACTCTGAAAATGATAATTACTGATAATCAAAATTGAAAACGGCAAGGGGGCCTCATGAAAGTTGCCTACGTGTTCACTCACCCTCGCTGCGGCACCTATAAGTTGGGCCAGATGATCCTGCCTCAGCTAGAAGCAGGGGTGCATGGAGCGCAGGTGGTGGGCATGTTCTTTTTCGACGACAACTGCTTTGTTTTGCGGCAGGGGGA
>NZ_JANSIH010000181.1:1758-27183 GCF_047462075.1 Synechococcus sp. R55.2 | reverse complement strand
CCCAACTGGGGCAACTGCACCATCTGGAAAACCTCATCCTGCAAAACAACCGCCTCAGCAGCACCCTTCCCGGCCAACTGGGCCAGATGAGCTCTCTCAAGGGCCTGTTTTTGGATCGCAATCAGCTCTCTGGGCCTATCCCCCCTCAACTGGGGCAACTGCACCATCTGGAAAACCTCTACTTGTCGGACAATCGCCTCAGCGGATCCCTGCCCCCCGAACTGGCCCAACTGAGTCAGTTGCGGGATCTGCGCTTGGCACGTAACCAGTTCACGGGAGAATTGCCGACCTTTTTGGCAGAACTGCCCCGACTGGAGCGGCTGCACATCGAGGGAAACCCCGGCCTCTGCTTGCCGGCCGCCCTGTCGGAGTGGTTTGCCGGCCTAAACCCGGCGGATCCCCTGCCGGCTCCCATCTGCTCATGGACTCCGTCCCGCTAACGCGACCGGTAGCCTACTGGGACTCCGTCCCGCTATCGCGAAAGGACTCTGTCCCACTATTGTGCTCTGCACCGCTGTCACGAACGCAACAGCGTCGCGTAGCAATAACGGCGCAAGTGTGGGATCCCAGCTTGTCCCGGGTGGAGGAGGAGAGCCGTAGCGACGACCAGGCCACTCCTGCTCGGTGGGCCACCACCACTCCAACCGCCTCCAGATAGGAGGTTACCGACACATGAGGGATCCCCAACTGGCGGGGGTGCACCTGCATCACGGTGGTGTTTTCCTCGACGGCAATGAAAAGCGGAGGACGGGCAAGGACTCCGTCCGTTCGCGTCAGCGGCGGAGCATTGTGGTGGGGTTGCGACAGCATTGCGGAGCCATAACGGCTGGCCAGGTGCAGCAAGCCAGGCCCCCCAAAGGCAGTGGCCGGGGCGATGACGCTGTCCACCTGCTCTGCTGTCAGGTCACCCGGTTGGACGGGATCCCCGCTCTTGACAAATTGGGGAGCATAGCTGAGGCCCACCAAAACCGAAGGCAGGAAGGTAAACCCCACCTCTTCTGCGGCAGCGCGGGGGTGAACCGGCTTGGGGAAAGTCTCAGGGTAGAAAGCGGGGGCGTGGGCACAAGGGATCCGCAACTCCCGCACCACCAGGTGGCTGATCAGGGCTTCGACGCCGGCCAAGGGATCCACCCCCATTCCTTGCTCGTATTGGCTGAAGTCCAAGTCATCCGGAAAGCGGGCCACCACGGCAATGGCCTCTGCCCCCAGGCGAACCAGCTCCTGGGCAGTCTCCAAGAGAGCATCGGGCCGGGCTAGGGATCCCTGGCTGGCCCCGGAGGGGGAGAAGCTGACGGAAACGCCCAAGGGTTGGCGGGTCAAGCGCCAGGGGCCGATGTTGAGCCCCAAGGTGGCCTGAGCGGCTTGCATCACCTGCAGGTGGCGTTGTTGCAGATCGGGGGGGATCCCGGCATCCAGCACCACCCCAACACAGTTTTGGCGCACTGGCCGCAAATTCCACACCCCCGCACAGAACTGATCCAGGCCGTACCCTTCCACATACAACACATTCCCCATCGGCCAAAACAAACTGGCTCCGTTTAACACGTTGGGATGGGTGATGACCCGCTCTGCGGCTGCTGCCAGAGTGCGGGCAATGGGCAAGGCATCCCCGGCAAAGCCGCCAATGCGGGCACCAATGCCGGTGGGGATGAGCAGGAGGCTGGTGTAGGGGTGGCTCATAGTGCTCCGCACCACTGTCGTGAAAGTGCTCCGCACCACCATCGTGTTCGCGAAAGCGTCGCGTAGCGATAAAGTGCCCTGCACCGCTAACGCCGGACAGACAGGATCTGCTGGGCTAGGGCCTCGGCCCGCCGCACACAATCTCCCAAGGCCACGCCATCCAGGTAGTTGGCGCACACCCACACCCCTGGGGTTTGGTCGGCCAGGCTGGCCTGCAATTGGGCAATCCGCTGCCGGTGGCCAAGCGTATATTGCGGGATAGCCTGGGGCCACAGGCGCTCTCCCAGGCGGATGGGTTCGACAGGGCGGGTGAGCAGGATCTGGCTGAGTTCTGCATGCACAATTTGGGCCCGCTCGTCAGGGGAGAGCGCCGTAATGGGCGGGATCCCTTTCTGACAGGCAAAAGCCGCGTCGGTGGCCCCC
Organism: Synechococcus sp. R55.2; assembly: GCF_047462075.1. Lineage (NCBI taxonomy): Bacteria > Bacillati > Cyanobacteriota > Cyanophyceae > Synechococcales > Synechococcaceae > Synechococcus > Synechococcus sp. R55.2. The sequence goes on along the minus strand of NZ_JANSIH010000181.1, from coordinate 25,080 downwards.
CCAATGAAGCTGACCAGGCAGTGATAGCCCTGAGGAGCCCGCTCTGGAAAGAGGGAGGAGGCCCAGATGGTGCCCAGGGTGCGCAGGCCCTGAGAGCGAGGGATCAGATGGCCAAACCCTCGCAGCGGCTGGGGAAGGGCTTCTTCTGGATAGGCCAAAGCCACCACCGCCACAGGGGGGTAGGGAATTTCGGCCAGCAGCCGACTGGCTTGGGGGTTGAGATCCTGCAGGAGGGTGGCAGCGGCGTAGGCAGGGAGGGTGAGCACCACCTGTTGAGCCACCACCCAGTGGATTTCTTCTGGGGCGTTGTGCTCCGCGCCGCTGTGGTGTATGGCAAAGCCCACCCGGTAGCCGGTTTCATCCCGCTTGAGATGCACAGCCCGCCAGCCCAGCCGCAGCGCACTGCCCAGTTTCTGGGCAATCGCCTCAGGTAGCTGCTGCAACCCCTGCCGCAGGTTACCCAGTTGGCCCCGCTTGGGAGGAGGCTGGATGGGGGAGTTGGCGCTGTCCTGGTGACGGGTTCGCGGGAGCGTCGCGTAGCGATAACGGCTGCGCAAAGCCTGCACAGCACCGGCAAAGAGGCTGCCGTAGCGTTCTTCCAAGCCGGCAATGCGGGGGAAGGCTGCCAAGGCGCTGAGCTGATCCGGATCCCCGGCATACACCCCTGAGGTAAAAGGTTCGACCAGCCGTTCCACCACCTCGGATCCCAGTTGCCGCCGGAAGAATTGCCGCACCGTTTCCTCTTTGCCCGGCGGTGGCGCGACAAACCCCAACAACCCACGTAAGGCCCGCAACTTGCCGCCCACGCTCAACAGCCGCGAGCCAATGGCTGCAGAAGGGCTCAGGGGCACCGGCAGCAGCGCTTTCTCCCAGTAAACGTAGCGGGGCAGCTTGGCATCGGCCAGCACCAGGTGCTCCGCCAAGCCCACCTCGGCAATGAGGTTAAGCAGGGCGGGGACGGGGGTAAAGCTGTTGGGGCCCTCTTCCCAGCGATAGCTGTCTTTGGATTGGGTGGAGATACAGCCCCCCACGCGGGAGCTGGCCTCGGCCAGGAGCAGCGGCTGGGTGGATTCATCCTTGGGGGATAAGCCCTGTTGTAATCGCAAGGCCAACGTTAGGCCGCTGATGCCCGCCCCCACCACCACCACCTCAGCCTGCAAGGACTGCGTCCTACCAAAGTGCTCCGCACCGCTATCGCGAACGCGAACAGAAGGGTTCATCTTTTGGGTTCCAACGGGTTTTCCGATCCTCTAAGGGTCAAACAAATGTGCTCTGCGCCGCTCGCGGGTCTACGCAGCTAGCGCAGCACCCGAAATAGGCTGGGGATCCCGGCCACCTGGGGCAGTTGTTGGATCTCGGCCAGCGCCTGTCGGCAATCGGCCTCGCGGACGGTGTGGGTGAGGATGACGATCTCCGCCTGCTCTTGGTGACATTCCTTTTGGGTAATGCTCTCCAGGCTAACCCGGTGGCGGCCAAAGCAGGTGCCAATCGCCCCCATCACCCCCGGCTGATCCTGGGCCAATACCCGCACGTAAAACTCCGACTCCAATTCCGAGAGAGGGATCAAAGAGGCGGCAGCAGGAAAGCAGGGGAATCCCCACAGCGGATTGGGGGTATGAGCCCCCGTTTGCCGGTGGGCAATCAGGGTCAGCAGATCGCCGACAACGGCGCTGGCAGTCGGCCCCCGCCCCGCCCCCGGCCCCGACAGCACCACCTGACCCAAGGGATCCCCCTGCACCAAAACGGCATTGTCCACGCCGTTGATGTTGGCCAAGGGGTGGGTAGAGGGCAGAAGGGTGGGGTGAACTCGGATGTCCAAGGCCATCGTGTTGCTCCGCAACGCTGTCGCGACCGCCCCTTCCCCGTCATCCAAGGGCTCCGCCCCGCTAGCGCGAACAGGATGGGCCCTTGCTGCTCCGCAATGCTGACGCAACTGGGCGATGGCCAAGAGCTTGAAGGTGTAGCCCCACTCGCGGGCATAGCGAATGTCGGTGGGGCTGATGCCGCGGATCCCTTCGCAGGGGATGGCTTCCCGCTTCACAGACACCCCGAAAGCAAGGCTGGCCAAAATGGCGATCTTGTCGGCGGCATCCCAACCTTCCACATCGGCGCTGGGATCCGCTTCGGCGTAGCCGTGGGCCTGGGCCAGGGCCAGGGCTTCCTCAAATGAGCTGGCCGCCTGGGTCATCTGGCTGAGGATGAAGTTGGTGGTGCCGTTCACAATGCCCCAGACCGCCTGGATGTGGCTGGCCTGCAGGGACTGTTGCAAGGGCTGCAGAATCGGGATCCCGCCCCCGACTGCCGCTTCCAAGAGCACCGAGACTTTGGCTTGGGCTGCCGCCTGAAAGATCTCCTCCCCGTGGCGGGCGATCACCGCTTTGTTGGCTGTGATCACCGGTTTGCCGTGGTCAAGGGCTTTTAAGATCAAGGTGCGGGCCGGCTCCAAGCCCCCCATCAGCTCGATGACCACGTCGATTTCCGGATCCGACACGATTTGCTCCAGATTGGTGGTCAGGCGCTCAGGCGGGATCCGCACTTGCCGTGGCTTGTCCAAAGAGCGCACCCCCACCGCCGCAATCTCAACCGACTGCAAGAGAGGATGCCGGGGTTGCTGCAGAATTTGCACAACACCCGTGCCAACCGTGCCCAGCCCCAATAGCCCAACTCGTTCGCGGTAGCGGCGCATAGCGCTTTAGACCACAACTCTTCCTTTTGCCTGCTGTTCCCGTTAGCGGGACGGAGTCCTTTGCCCTGTGAGGGCTCCGCCTCGCCAATGCAAACAGGAAGCGGACGGGATCCCCTCACCATTATCACGCTTGGATCCACGCTCTGCTAACGCGACCATGATCCGCATGCAGAGCACTTTGTTCGCGCTAGCGGGACGGCGTCCTTAGTTGGGATCTATACACTTGTCCGCCAGAGAATCCCGTAAGGCACGGACAAAGTGATAAGGGGGCAAAGGGGCGCTCCAATCCAGTTGCCAATGGGGGTGCTGAGCCAGCCAGGTTTGGGTGAGCTGAAGGGCGGCTTCCCACTCGGCAGGAGTGAGCAAAAAGTAGAGCCGCAAGGCCTCTCCCGGTTGGGGATCCACCCTTTGCACAGGCCAGGTGGAAGGCCAAAGCTGCTGTAGGGCTTGCTGCTCCTGCTCTTGCTGCTCTTGGGCTTGTCGTTGCTGGAGATAAGCTTGCTTGCGGGCCAAAAGATAGGCTGTTCCGCTCAGGGAGGACTGTGGCTCCGGTTGGGGCTGAGGTCGAACCCTTCCTTTGAGACAATACTCGGCCCGCCCCCCAATGGCTGCCAGGGCTTGTTCGTATTCCGCTTGCCGGGACAGCAGGTGGGATCCCAGCTTTTCTGCTGAGAGGAAGCAGGTGCCGAAGCGCAGGGGCAGCACCGGCATCTGGGCGAACAGTCGGCAGATCACCTGGTCGTGGCGCAGGGCAGAGCGCACCAACACCTCATCCGAGACTTGCAGCGACTCTGGATCCTGCATCGGCTCCACAGCAGCGGCAATTCGGCTGCCTGTCGGGGAGAACACCTGCACCGACCGATGGATCCCCTCGGTTTGCCGGATGAAGGGCAAAAGCTCTGGCGCTGGCTGCAGGAAGAAGGCGTACGTGTAAAGGGGGCTAAAGGATTCCGTCCCGCTACCGCGAACGGCACTCTGCTCATTCCCGTCAGCAGTACGGAGCACTTGGGGTTCTGGCTGAGCTGGGAAAGTCATGGCCTCAGATTTGAGACAGATAGGCTCGCCTTCCCAGTCTACGCAACCTAGGATTGGGATCTTTGAAACCTACAGGGTTCCACCTATAGAGTTCCACGGCCAGAGTTCCACGGCCAGCCTGGAGATGCGATAGACTAACCTCGCATTGGTTCTACACAGGGCTGTGGTGTCGGGGGCCGGAACAGCGCCCGTGTTCAGGCGGGCTCCCCGCCTCAATGCCCCTAACAGGTGAGGCCATGAACAGCCGCCCAGATTTCAAATCCTTTGAAAAAGAAGAAACCGAACGGCTGCGAGATCTACTCCCCGCTTCCTTCCGACCCTTGATCAGCGTCGTTCCCCACTTCGGGGGTGAAGCCCTGCTCATCTCCCGCCGCAAAGCCCCTTGGCAGCCCCAGGGCACCATCGCCATCGATTTTCGCCGTTGGCAAGGGATCCCTCAGCCACAGCGGGATCTGTTGTTTCTGCGGGAGGTGGGCTGGCTGGGCAACCGCAACTGGCTGCAGCCGGGGTTTTACCAGTCGCTGGCCTTGTTCGGGGGCATCACCACCGTGGCGGAGCTCTCTTTGCAGCACCCCTTTTCCGCTCTGTTGGCAGGTGGCATTACGGCTCTCTCCGTCCGGCAGATCTGGCAAAACCTGAACCGGGAGAGCGCCCATTTCGACGCCGATGAATTTGCCCTGCGCCGTGCTCAGTTTCGCGGCTACACCCGACAGGAGGCCGCTCAACACCTGGCAGATGCCATAGAACAGGTTCTGAAGCTGGATCCCACCGATATCCTGACGGCGCTACGGCTGCAACGGCTGAGAACCATTGCCCGCAACCTGGCTTCTACCCCCCCCAGCGGAAACGCCTGAGGCCAGTTGCACTTGGGTGATGGCCACCCGACCGGAGAAGCAGATGTCGGTATCGGTTTGGGGATCCCGAGCGCGCTCCGCATAGCGGCCCTGATAGCGAAACCACAGCGACTCTGCCCCATTTCCCTCGGCTTCCACCGCATAATCGAGCGGCAGGGGTTGGGTGCAGAGGGGACAATAGACCCGCTCCGGCAGAGGGGATCCGGCGGGCAAGTGGGGCAGGTTCACATTCCAAAACGCCCCCCTGGGCAGGGGTTGTTCCATCAGCTCCGCCAAGATTTCCCGCGTCCACCGCTGGGCCTGCTCCCAGTCGATGGGTTGGCCCCCTGCTCGGTATTGGGAAATGGCAATTCCCGGGATCCCCCGCATCGCCGCTTCCCGTACCGCCGCCACCGTTCCCGACAGGTACACATCCGATCCGAGGTTTCCCCCTTCGTTGATACCGGAAAGCACCCAATCCACCGCTGGGGCCAGCTTGAATAGGGCCACCCGCACACAGTCGGCAGGGGATCCCTCGACGGCAAAGGTGCGCTCGCCGCGGGCCAAGGCCCGAAAAGGTCGCCCCGTTGTCACCTGGTGGCTGCAGCCGGAAATCGGTTGGTGGGGGGCCACAATCCAACAGTGTTCTTCCGGGATGAGGGCGCTGAGGGCCAACTTGAGATTGGCCAGCCCGGCAGCCTCGATGCCGTCATCGTTGGTCAGCAATACCTTCATTCCTACTTTTCCCTTCTGCCGGCAACTTCTTGGGTGAGTCCCAGTGGCAAATCTGGAGATCTTGGGTGCAAAAGCGATGTGGATCCCGTTCTTCTTCTACCCTATCCATAGGGGGTAGCGTCTCCCATGCCGCGTCCCTCGACCCACGGTATGAACTGACACTGGAGGATTGCGATGACCACACGGGTAGCCATTAACGGATTTGGTCGCATTGGGCGGGCCTTCCTGCGGGTGCTGCTGTCTCAGCCAGCTCCAGAGCTGGAGGTGGTGGCAGTCAATGACCTGACCGAACCCGACAACTTGGCCTACCTGCTCCAGTTCGACTCGGCCTATGGGCGCCTTCCCCAAACCGTGAGCGCGGTGGACGGGCATCTGCAAATCGGCAACCACCTGAAAGTCCGGGTTTTGGCAGAGCGGGATCCGGCGCAACTGCCCTGGAAAGATCTAGGGGTTGACCTGGTGGTGGAATCAACCGGCTTGTTCACCAAACGAGAGGGGGCGGCCAAACACCTGGAAGCCGGGGCCAAAAAGGTGATCATCTCTGCTCCCGCCAAAGGCCCCGACTTGACGGTGGTGATGGGGGTCAACGACGACCAATACGACCCGGAGCGGCATCACATCGTCTCCAATGCTTCCTGCACCACCAATTGCTTGGCGCCGCTGGCTAAGGTCTTGTTGGATCGCTTCGGCATCGAGACCGGCTTTCTCACCACTTGCCATGCCTATACCGCCACCCAGGCGATTGTGGATCGCCCGGATCCCAAAGATTACCGGCGGGGCCGCTCGGCAGCGGTGTCGATTGTGCCTTCCACCACTGGGGCTGCCACGGCAGTGGCCGAGGTTTTGCCCGCCCTGAGAGGAAAGATGGATGGCCTGGCGTTGCGGGTACCCACCCTGACGGGCTCGATCGTGGACTTTGTGGTGCGTACCGAGCAGCCCATCACCAGAGAAGCCGTCAACCAAGCCTTTGTCGAGGCTGCAGAAGGCCCGATGCGCGGCATCCTGGCCATTGCTCCACCGGAGATCGTCTCGGCGGATATCGTCGGGGATCCCCACTCTTCCATTGTGGATTTGGGATCCACCCTGACCTTAGGGGATCGCACGGTGAAGGTGCTCTCCTGGTATGACAACGAGTACGGCTATGCGGCGCGGCTGGTGGATCTGGCGGCCAAAATCGGGGCTGCGCTGTAGGCGGCCATCCTTGTTGCGTTCAAGGCAAGGCTATTAGAACCGGATTTGCGGTGGGGCAGTTACGGTTCAGATGCGGTTGTGGCCGGGGTTGCAGGCGATGAAGGGGGGCCGAGCCACAGCAGGATCACCATTGCCGGAGCGGCTGTCATCGCCGTGATCAGATAAAACAAAGGCCAATTGACCGCAGCCGCCAAATAGCCTGACACAGCCCCGGCCAAGGTTCCCCCCACGGCAAACACACTGGTGAGCAAAGCATACTGAGTGGCACTAAATTGCCGGTCGCAGAGGCTCATCAAAAAAGCCAGAAAAGCAGCCGTGCCCATGCCCCCGGCCATGTTGTCGAAAATGGTTGCCCCCACCAGCAGCGGATAGTTTTGCCCCACCAACCCAATCGCTCCCAGGCCCAAATTGCCGATCCCTTGCAATGCCGCGAAGATGAACAGGCAGCGGTAGGTGCCGATGCGGCTGACCCACTCCCCCCCCACAAAAGCCCCCGCCAAGGTGGCCAACAAGCCTATCCAACTGCGGATAATGCCCAGATCGCTGGTGCTAAATCCCGTCTGCAACAAAAATGTAGGGGTCATTTGCCCTGCCAAGCTGTCCGGCAACTTGAAGCAGACCACAAACAGCAGGATTGCCCAGGCCAGGCGATGCCGCCAGAAAGATTGAAATGGCTCGAGGATAGCCGCCCGCAAAGAGGTAGGCTTGAGGGCGCTGTTTTCCGGCTCGGGAGCCAAAAACGAGGTGACCACCCCGATTGACATCAGCAGTGCCATGATCCCGTACACCTGCCACCAGGGCAAATAGTCCGCCAAGATCAAGCTCACGCCACTGCTGACCAACAGCGCGATGCGGTAGCCAAATACGAAAATGGCTACCCCTGCCCCCATCTCCCGCTCTGCCAAGATATCGGTACGGTAGGCATCCACCGCGATGTCCTGAGAGGCGCTCAAAAAAGCCACCAGCAACCCCACCAGAAAGATCGGGCGGGTGAAAACTGTGATGCCCGGCCAAGTCTGGGACAGCTCTTCCCATCCCAAGGCTTCCAGCCAGGTTTGGGTCGGATCCTGAAAACCCAGTAGCCCTATGCTGAGCAGCAACAGCACTTGGGTCAGGGCCATCCACCCCCGCCGCCGACTGCCCCGCAGGGATCCCGGTGCCGGCAACAGAAATCGATCCAGAACAGGCGACCACAGGAACTTGAAGGAGTAGGGCAAATTGAGCAGGTTAAACAAGCCGATGGCAATGGTGGTCAAGCCCGCTTGGGTCAGCCAAGCATTCAAGGTGGTGTTGATCAACAGCAGCGGCAAACCCGAAGAAAATCCCAACAGCAGCAGGACGCCCATCTTGGAGCTGCCGTAGACCCCCAACATCCGCCTCAAGACGCTTGTCCCTGCCTCAATCATGACCAGCCTTCCCCACCATCCTGTCCATTCTCAGGGATCCCTGTATTCCCAGTCACCCTAACAGGTGCCTTCCAATGCTCAGCCCCGGTCTTCGGTGCTGGGCAAAAGCTCTGTGCAGCTTGAGAGGAGTTCACAAGCTGCTGCGAATCACAAACGAATAGTTGCTGCCCGGTTCCAGCAGATAGTCCGATTTTTCCAGAAAACGGCTCAAGGGCTCGCAAATCAAAGCCCGCCCCACAGAGGGTTCCACCTTGAGCTCCCCGGCCCGAAAGCACCAGCAAAAGCGCCAAACCCAACCGTTGGCGTTGACTTCCCCCTCAATGGCCCCCTCTTGCCAAGAGCGGCGGGTAATTTGGACATGGGCAGTGGTTTGAGGCAGTCGGCTCATCCGGCATCTCCCGACGAGATCCCTTGTAGGGTAGCGCGTGGTGCCCTTGCTGCCGCCAGCAGGTCGAGTATGGCGAGTGAGGCAGCAGGAGCTCAACCCGTGGGGAGGGATCCCGTACACAGGGTCAGTTCTTTCGATCTTCTGAGAGCGGCTGCAACAAACCCCCCAGGGTAGGGGGGCTGTTTCCTGAGCTCCTGCTAATAGGAAAAGCTGGTCAGAGGCTAGCGAGCGGCAGTTGCAAGAACCTTCGAGGATTTTTTCTCCGGCTTCTCAGCCGCAACCTCCGCTAGCAAAGCTCGCAGGCTGGGAAAAAGGAAGTGGTTTTCCTCGACATATTGCGCGCCGAACAACCCCTTCTCCGCCCAAAAAAACCGATCAACGGTATGCTCATTTCGCCGCACCAAAATCAGCGCGGGGGGCTGAATAGACTTTTCCTGAATATACTTTCGAGCAGCGGTTACAGACTTCTCTTCACCACTGTCCAGATTAAATTGAGGAATGTGATCTAAAATTTTGCGCCCTTCCAGACGACGGCGACTCTTACGCTTTCTTCTCCTAACCAATGTAAGCCTCCTGTAGAAGGATGACCGAACAACCGCAACCGCAAAGAATATATCAGCGCTGCTTAAGAAAAGCAATAACTTTTACCCATTTTTGTTATCATCTTTTACAAAGGCAATAAAGACAGCAGTCGCCCTCAAAGCCCTTGAAGGGTTACTTATGGACGCGCCCAAAAAAATCTAATCGGGAACCTTTCTCCGAACAAAAAATCCTCCAACAATCGCCTGCAAAGAGAGCTGGCGATTGGGCGTTTGCTAGGTTGACTGCTGATATTGATAGGGGATCCACGGGCTCTGACACCTGCGAAGAAAGTCAGATGCCGATGTGGGAGATCCGCATCAAATCTGGCCCCTAGCCTAACATTAACAAAAACGATACTCAACAGAACATATACCTAAGCTCAGCTTCAAGACAACCCCCTTTGGGCTGAAGTGCTAAGTCAATTGCCAATGCTGCAAGTCTGGAGCTGCTCAACCGAGGAGAGAAAGGGGCACTCCGGTGCCGGGCTACCGTTGAACAGCGCATGTAAGACTGTACAACCAACTTCTTGTTTCTACAAGAGATCCACTGCAGATCCCCAGCATGTCCACACAGCCCTTTCGCGAGTTCATCCTGGGAGCCCTGGAGTGAGGAGTTCTGGTACCGTAGGGATTGGATAGATCCCGCGCCAGGTGACCGGCAAGCTGGAATGGGCTTGATGGGCTGCCAGGACTGCGCTGAACCGATTAGACGGAATTCAGGCATCTTGCTAGCCTTACTTCAGGCTTGGCTGCGCCTCAAGGACTTAAGTCTATTTGGGTTTATCTTGTCTGGGTCTAGGGAGTTTTGGGCATGATGAAATTTGGATTGCTGATGGGTCTGGGACTCAGCCTGGGATCCCTGCCGGTTTGGGCACAGGGAGCAACCCCGCTGCCTAGCCCTGCTGCCACTGCTTCTCCAACTTCGGGGGAGGCTCCGGCCACAGCAACTCCTAGCCCTCTGGCATCTCCGACTCTAACCCCAGAGCAAGTCACCGATGCCCAGGTGGAACAGTTGGTGCGGATTTTGTTGGAGTTGGATCCCCTGATTCGGGAAGCCAGCGCCCAACTGCGGGAAACCCAGAACGAGGAAGAGTACGAGCAAATTATGCGGCGCACAGAAACCCAAGCCAGCCGCATTGTTGAAGAGCAAGGGCTGACGGTGCTTCAATACCGCGAATTGATGACCTTGGCCAACGAAAATCCCGTCCTCAACCAGCGGGTTCGGGCCCGCTTGCAAGAAGTTTTGCAGGAAGGGGAAGCTTCCAACTCTCCAAAGCCGGCCACCCCGACGCCTACACCCTAGGCTGAGCTGGCTTGCCTTGGCCAAAGGCAGGGAGAACCTGAGGCAGCCGCAAAGTAAAACAGGTGCGATTGGCCTCGCTGTTGAGGTGAATGCTTCCTTGCAACAGGCTTACCCGCTGCTGCACGAGGGCCAACCCCAACCCTGTCCCCCCTTGCCGCCAGGGATCCACGCTGGGCACCCGATAGAACTTCTCGAATACCCGCTTTTGTTCTTCTGGAGGAATGGTTACGCCGGTGTTGAGGACTTGGATTTCCAGGTGGTCGGGATGGTACATGGCCTGAAGGCTGATCAGGTGCTCAGCAGGGGTGAATTTACATGCATTTTTCAGCAATTCCGCCAGCACCGACTTTAGCACTCCCGGCAGAGTAAAAATGGCAGGCAGTTCTGGAGGGATCCCAAGGCTGAAGCGCTGATGGTGACTATGGGCCTCCTGAGCAAAGGGCTCTGCGATCTGGGGCAACCACTCTTTCAGCTCCAACCAGCAGGGCTGCTGTGAACCGTTCGCGTTAGCGGGACGGAGTCCCTTGAGCACCTCTAACTGCTGCAGTTCCAGCAGATCCTCGACCAGTTTGATCTCCCGCTCGCATTCGTTGTCCAACACCTTCAAGTACTGAGAGATCTTGGCCGGATCCGGGGATCGGGCAGCGCCCTGAGCAGGCAGCAGAACGGCGCTGAGCAGGCGGATGGCCATTTTCATGTTGGAAAGAGGAGTGCGCAGCTCGTGGGACACCGTGCTAAGGAAGTCATTTTTTAGGCAATCCAGCCGCTGCAATTCCTGTACCTGGCGCTCCAGTTGGGCGGTGCGGGCCTGTACCTTTTCTTCCAGGGTGCGGTTCAGCTCCTGAACCTGTTGGAACAATTCCGCCTGCTGAATGGCAATGGAGAGGTGATCGGCCAAGGCCAAGATCAGATCCTGATTGGTGGCCAACCAACCGGGACGTGCCGTTTTCAGTTGCAGGCACAGGCTGCCCCAAAGGGTGGGGTGGGTCGGGCCAGATTCGGGGTTTTCGCCACCGTAGAGCGGTACCAGCAGCCAACTGCCAGGATAGGCTTTGGCCATGGCAGAGATGTAGACCCAGTCTTTGGCTTGGTCGGCTGCCTCCAGCAACATCACTTTCCCCTGCTTCAGTTGCTGGGCAATGGGGCTTTCGGAATCGGGAATGAGACAGCCCAGGTAGCCATCCTGTTGAGTGCTGTACTCGGAGACAATGCGCCAATGCTGTTGCTGAGGCTGATAGATGCTGATGCTTACCCGATCCGCCTCTAGCAGATGGCCTATCTCGCGGGTGACGGCAGCAAGGATTTGATCCAACTGCAAAGAAGTGGGAATGGCTCGGACGATGCGGTTCAGGGCTTGCTCGCGGGCCGCCTGTTGGCGTAGGTTCAACAAGTTCTGGCGGGCCTTGAGCAGGTGTCGGATGCGCTGACGCATCACCGGCCAGTGAATGGGCTTGGTAATGTAGTCGCTGGCTCCGGCAGCAAAGGCTTTGTCTACGGAAGCTTGATCCTCGAGCGAGGTGATCATCAAGCAGGGTAGATCCGCATCCAGAGCCTGCAAGCGTTGGCAACACTCGAACCCATCCATGCCGGGCATGAGGGCATCCAGCAGGGCAATTTGAGGCTGAGTTTGACTGAAGAGCAGCAGGGCTTGGTCGCCGTCTTCGGCCTCTGCCACTCGATAGCCTTCATGAACCAACAGGTGGGTCAAGTACCCGCGTATGAATGGGTCGTCATCGGCCAGCAGCACCGTCGGCGAAGCATTTGGCAACGGATATCCAGAACTGGGGATAGGTGGAGATTGCACAAAATTCACTCCACAGAGTTGGCCGTTCGCGACAGCGGTGCAGAGCACTAAGGCTTTTTTGCACGCAAAAGGGATCCCTGACCCCTCTCCAGCCTAGTCTATCGCGACAGCGGTGCGGAGCACTTTAAAACCCCAAAGCGTGAGGGGATCCCTTGGACAGACCTATTTCCGTCAGGATCGGCGAGGTGGTGTGAGGAGTTGCCGTAACGGTTTTGGAAGCGGATCCGGTTCAGGTGGGGGGCTATCCTGCACTGTAACCTACCAAGGCTATCGCTTTGATATCGGTGGGCACCGCTTTTTCTCCAAGTCGGCGGAAATTGAGGCCCTGTGGACGGAAATTTTGGGCTCGGAAATGCAGGTTTGTCGGCGGCTTTCCCGCATTTTTTATCGAGGTGTTTTCTTTGATTATCCGATTCGACCTGCGGATGTCTTTGCCAAACTGGGGCCAGGGTTTACCAGTCTCTGTCTGCTCAGCTACCTAAAGGCGCGCCTCTTTCCCAGGCTCAATCCCGTATCTTTTGAAGATTGGGTCATCAACCAGTTTGGGGAACGGCTGTACCGCACTTTTTTTAAGACCTACACCGAGAAGGTGTGGGGGATCCCCTGTCATGAGATCAGCGCCGACTGGGCAGCCCAGCGGATCAAGGGTCTGTCGATGGCTTCTTTGATCCGTAAAACCTTTTTCCCCAACCGAGAGGGGGTGATCAAAACCCTGATCGATCGCTTTCGCTATCCTCGCCTAGGGCCAGGCCAGATGTGGGAGCGCGTTCAAACCTTGCTGGCAGAAGCCGGGCAGCCGGTACAACTGGATCGCAAGGTTACGGCAATCCACTGGAACCGGGCCGGAGTTCAAGCTGTACAAGCCTGTTCTCAAGGGGGAGAGACCTTTTGGGTGACCGGCGAGCAGTTCATTTCCACCATGCCGCTGCGCTCTCTGGTGCGGGCTTTGGTACCTGCAGCACCGGAGCCGGTGCGAGAGGCTGCCGAACAACTGCGGTATCGGGATTTTTTGACGGTGGCTTTGCTGGTGGATGAGCCCAACCTATTTCCAGATCACTGGATCTACATTCACGATCCCTCGGTGCGGGTGGGGCGTATCCAAAACTTCAAGAATTGGAGCGCGGACATGGTTCCGGATCCCTCGGTCACCTGCTTGGGTTTGGAGTATTTTTGCTCAGCGACGGATCCCTTTTGGGGACAAACCGATGGGGATTTGATGGCCTTGGCAACGCTGGAATTGCAGCGGTTGGGCCTGCTGGGGAAGGCAAAGGTTTTGGGCGGCACAGTCATTCGCGCCCCGAAAGCCTACCCGGTTTACAATCACGGCTATCAAGCTCACATCCAGACCATTCGAACCTTTTTGGAAGAAGCACTGCCCAATTTGCAGGTGGCAGGCCGCAACGGCATGCACCGCTACAATAACCAGGATCACGCCATGATGACGGGCCTTTTGGCCGCTCGCAACATTGTGGCGGGGGAACGGCGCTACGATGGGTGGCGGGTCAACCAAGATGCTGAGTATCTGGAAGAGGAGGATTCGACAGCGGCCTTGGCGGGAGGACGGGCCGTGCCCCAGGTGCTGGGTCGCCGGAGTTAGCGGCGGAAGGGATCCTGCTTCGATCCAGCTTCGCCATCCAACACCTCTAGGATGGCCTTGGCAGCGCGAGCCAGAACGCCGGGTTCTCCTAGGGCTGCCCGCATCGCGGCGTAGTCGGCCTGCAGTTGGGCTTTGCGTTCGGGCCGAGTTAGCAACTCCAGCGCCAGTTGGGCAATCTTCTCTGGCTGGGCCTGCTCCTGCAGCAACTCCGGGACAATGGGGCGCATCTGCACCAGGTTGGGCGGAGACATGAAGGGCACCGACACCCTCAGCCAATGGCGGGCGATCCAGAAGGTGAGGGGGTTAAGGCGATAGATCACCACCTGGGGGATCCCTAAGATGGCCGTTTCCAAGTTCACCGTGCCGGACTTGGCCAACACCAAATCAGCCGCTGCCAAGGCGAGGTGATGGGCTTTGTGGGGGGAGAAGAAGGGCAGAGCTTGGGGATCCAAAAGGGTGAGGTTTAACCCAAGACGGTGGGCAGCCCGCGCGATTGGGGCAGCAAAACGGGGCGAGGCCAAGGGCACCCAAAACTGCACTTGGGGCAGGTGAGCTTGCAGCAACTGGGCCGCCTTGAGCAGGACAGGCAGAACCGAGCGCAGCTCTTGCCGCCGCGAAGCCGGCACCACCACCACCACCGTGGCTTCGGCAGGGATCCCCAACTGGGCTCTGGCGGCAGCACGGCTGGGCACAGCGGCCAAAATATCCAACAGGGGATGGCCCACATACTGGACATGGGCTCCTGCCGCCGCGTAGTAGCGGGCTTCCTCAGGGAAAATTGCCAACATCAGCCGCATCTGCTGGGCCAGTTGGTAGGTGAGGCGGGCGTCCTGCGACCACACCCACTCTTGGGGGGCAATGTAATAGACAGCAGGGATCTGCCGCCGTTGCAGCAGACGGGCAATGCGGCTGTTGACGCCGATGTAGTCCACCAGCACAGCCACATCTGGCGGGTCTTGGGCCAAAAAGCGGCGAATCTTCCATTCCGTCCAGAGGGCGGGGCCGATAAAGGGAAGAGCCTCTAAAATGCCAACGGAGCTGATCTCGGTAGTGCGGTGCAATAAACGGGCCCCGGCAGCAGCCATGCGCTCCCCTCCCACGGCGGTGATGCGCAGTTGAGGGCGCTGGCGCAGCAATTCTTCAATCAGATGGCCGGCCTGCAGATCCCCTGAGACCTCGCCCGTGCAGATGAACAGGTGGCTCACCAGAGCTACACTCCCGACCGCAGTTCTCAATCATCCAGCTCTGAAGTGCTCCGCATCGCTGTCGATAAGGAATCTTCCCCTCTCCCGCGTAGGGCCGGCAGAGGGCCTCGTCGTTGCGGCTGCGAGAGGGAGTCTTCCAAAAATTGCAGCAGATGTTGCAGGGATCCCGTCTCGTCCACCCACTCTTTCCCCTGCAGAGAAAGGATGTGGCGCTCTCCCTCCGCACCGCCGCTACGAACAACACACAGGCTGCTGCGCAGCGTTTGCAGCGCTTTTTCCAAAGGCAACCCTGAGCGGTACAAAAATCGGTAGACCTGCCGCAGCAAGGGCAGGGATCCCTCCATCCCTTTGGCTCGCCGCAACCCCACCAAATTCAGACCGCGAATGCGGGCTGGATGTCCTTCCACCAACATGTAGGGGGGAACGTCGCGGTCAACCCGGCTCATCGCCCCCACCATGGCCAAGCGCCCGATGCGGGTGAACTGGTGGATCCCGACCATGCCGCCGATGCGGGCTTGAGACTCGATGTGGATGTGGCCGGCCAAAGAGACAGCATTGGTAATCACCACCTGATTTTCGATGACGCAGTTGTGGGCGACATGGGTGTAGGCCATCAGCAGGTTGTGATCTCCGATCAGGGTGGCTTCCCCTTCATTGGTGGCCCGGTTGATGGTGACAAACTCGCGGATGCGATTGCCTCTGCCGATTACCACTTGAGAGGGGGCGCCGCTGTACTTCAGATCCTGAGGCTCGGTGCCCACAACTGCTCCCGGAAAAATGTGGTTGTCCTCGCCGATTTCCGTCCAGCCATCGATCACCACATGGGCTCCCACCACCGTATGGGCAGCGATACGAACATGCTCGCCGATCACCGCATACGGGCCAACCTGCACCGTCTCGTGTAGCTCAGCTTTCGGATGGATCACCGCGGTGGGATGAATCCGCTCGCGTGAGCGGTGCGGCGCACTTGCAGAGGCGTTGGGAGTGGATCCCGCTGAAGCGAACGAACTCATTTCCAACCTAGCCAGCAACTGTGGTTACGCTCCCAACCCCGCGAAGGATCACCAAGGCTTGACTCCGGGGGAGATCAACCTTAGAGCTACGCTCCGCCATCGTGACCAATAGGCTGCCACCCCAACGCAGCAATATGTCTACCGTATCCCGACAGAAAGGCGCAAGCAGTCCCCGAGCCATCTCCCTATGCCAACACTTTATCTCAATTGGTGAGAAGACCCACAGCAGAGCGCCTCTCGGATGGCCGCTGTTTGTCCCTCAATCCACCAGGGAAAACATCAGTTCCCCCTCGGTCACCAGTTGCCCTCCCACCTGAGCGCGGCAGAACATCTTGCCAATGCGCCTCTGGCGAATGGTGAGCAAGTCGGCAGAGAGCAGCAGTTGATCCCCCGGCAGCACCGGGCGGCGAAAGCGAACACCATCGATCCCGGCAAACAGGGCCAAGCGCCCGGCCACGTCCGGCAACTTGGTCAACACGATCCCCCCTACCTGGGCCATAGCCTCGACGATCAGGACGCCGGGCATGATGGGTCGGTTGGGGAAATGCCCCTGAAAAAAGGGCTCGTTGAAGGTGACGTTTTTCAGGCCCACTGCCCGTTGCCCCGGTTGATACTCCACAACCCGATCCACCAGCAAAAAAGGATAGCGATGGGGCAAGATCTCCAAAATCTGCTCCGTTGTGAAGACAGGGGGAGCAGTTGCCAATTGAGCGGCTGCCTCAGCCGAGAGAAGGGGAGGAGGGGAGACATCAGAGGCCATGGTGAACCCGTGGAGACAGAAGACAAAACTGAAACCCCGGATGGGGAGGAAGCAGGCCAGAACTCAGCCAAAAGAGCACCCAGGGATCTACGGAGAAGAGATCAAGAGATTCCAATAGAGCGGATCCCCTTGAAGAAAAGTGCTCGGCACCGCTGTCGCACCTGAGGATGGCAGGGTTGTGGCTACGCAACCGGATCTCTTTCTCCCCCTTGCTCTTCATGGATCAGCAGGGATCCACTCTTGAGCAACTGCTCGGCCAAACGGTGGTGCAGGGCATGGCCCGCCTTGTAGGCCACAATGTGCCCCTGCAGTCGGCAGCCCAGGAGGCTGAGATCTCCTAGTAAATCTATCAGCTTATGGCGCACCGGCTCATCTGGGTAGCGCAATGGCCCCAACCACTCGGTTTGGCTACAGACAATGGCATTTTCCAGGCTGCCCCCCTGGATTAGCCCCCGTTCCCGGGCCAGCTCCACATCCTGCTGGCGGGCGAAGGTGCGGGCCGGCGCAATGGACTGGACAAAATCCGGCCTGTTCTCCCTCCAGCTCAGCCACTGTTCTCCAATCGGGCAATCGGCAAAATCGATGCCATAGGTAAAGCGGGCTGTAGGATGGGGGAGGGCGCTGACAAAGGCTTCCCCCGCCCAGACAGTGACCGGTTCTTGGATCACCCCCAGCAGGGCTGGCTGATCTTGGGCCTGGATCCCGACCTGGGCAATGGCCTCTACAAAGGGCAGGGCAGAGCCATCCAGAATCGGCAGCTCTGGCCCCTCCACCTCGATGCGGCAGTTGTCAATGCCCAGGATGTAAAGGGCGGCCAGCAGGTGTTCCACCGTCTGCACTTGAACAGAGGGGGATCCCTGCTGCAGCAGGGTGCAGAGATGGGCAGGGGCCAGGGATCCCAACTGGGCCGGGATCTCAGGGGATCCCGGTCGATCCACCCGCACAAACACCCGACCGCTGCCGACAGGAGCTGGATGCAGGCTGCAGCGAATCGGCAGGCCGGTGTGCAGGCCAACGCCTTCCAGAGAAATAGAGCTGGCTAGGGTGTGTTGCCGGCCTCTCATCATGCTCCGCACCGCTAGTGCAAACGCTCTTGGCCCCGGTCGAAAACGCGGTAATACAGCTCCCGATAGCCCACGCGCAGGTTACTGCCGGCATCTGCCAACTTGGCTTTGTGACTGCGGGTGCCGTAGGCGCTGAACACCTCGTAGGTATCTCCCTCAAAGAAAAAGGAAGAGACATCGGACACCTCTTCGCCCCCCAGCAACTGCCAGCGCCCCTGGCGAAACTGCAGCCGGTAGTGGGCTCTATCCAAGCTGCCGGAAGGACGGTCGATCATGGCGTCGATGCTGCCCTCGTAGAAGGGCTCTGCACCACCATCGTGAACCGACACCTCCACAGCGATATCTCGGTAACGGCAGTTGGGCCGGTTGCACAGGCGAATTGAGCGCATGGCCTCGGCAATGGCTTCCAGCCGCTGCCGCGCTACGGTCAGGGAAAGGTGCTCTATACCCCCATCGCGAGCGAGCTGGGGCGACACCTGAGCCGCCTCTGCCACTGTGGAGGGCAACGAATGGGCAGCCAACGCCGGGGATCCCCAGCAGCATCCCACCAACACCAGACAGATCAAGCTCAGCCAACAACGGTATGCGGATCCCATGAACACAATCTATGACCAAGAAAACTGGGTTGCAAGCCCTGCCCTAGGGCCTACGGCCCGCTGACGCGACTAGGGCGGCTTTGTGCTATGGCGCAGTGTCAACAGGAAAAGTATCTGGGAGTTCATCCCAGCAGTTGGGGTCATGGCATCCCCCACCACTCGCAAGAGTGGTGTAGCCCAGGAAGTGGGAATCATCCTGCAACCCGGAAAAGAATCCCTGCCCTTTAGGTCGGCTTTATTTGTTTCTTCTGTAGAACCTCCAAGAACAGAAGCTCAAACACTTTACGTCTTCTTTCCTGGCGCTCTGGGTTAGCCTTTTCCCATCCTCCAACCGATGCAGACTTACTCTTCCAGCAGAACTGCCTCCGACAAAGGTGAGCCCAAACTTGGGGTGGCGCACTAAACTACCCCGCCTCAAACCTAAGCTCAGCATACCCCCGTAGGAAAGTCTTTTCCCTCCTTTGCCCGGTTGCAAACGATGCAGTTGACGACGATGAAACCGCAGAGGAACGACCATAAGCATCTGCTGATTGTCCGGCTGCAGGTGCCCCCCGGTCACGGAGTTGGCTAACACCCACGCATCCACGCAGTGGGCCGCAAACACTTCGGCGGTCTTTTTGTTGGTTTTCTGCAAACCCAAGGCATCCCGCATCTGCTGGGTTTCCCACCCTGAGCGGGTTAGTACCTGTCCCAGATTGGCTAGCTGCCGATAGAACCATTGCTTACCCACCTCTGAGGGAGAGAAAGACACGTCCCAGCGGCGCTTGCCACGGGTCTTCGCCTTAATGTCCTCAACCACAAATACGGATACGGGAAACAACTGGCTTAGCCACCGAGCCAGACGTAGCTTCCACTGCCAGCGAGCCTTGGTGGAAGGGGGCAACCCACCCCTGGCGCGATTAAACCTGGGTTGACGACAGGGCGTTTGGCGATACCGTCGCGCTCGACGCATGATGCGCCGTTGTTCGACATGCTCCTTCACCCAGGTGACCGCGTCCGCTTGGAGGTTCAGGTAGGTCTGTGCGGCGGATTTAACCGACCACCCCTCTTTCTTGCTCCCTGGGTCAATGCCGACGGCTATGGGTTGGGTTTGCCGGTCAGAAGGCTCCACGTTAAGCCGGACTCAAAACACCCCTCTCTTCCAAAAGGGAGTAGCCTTGCCGGTCTTAATCCACCTTCTGGCTCGACTGGGTGTGGTCGGCATGAGCGGGTTTTGGTTGTGGTCTACGACAGGCACAAACATGCGGTAAGTCTCCTACTCGGAGTATGTACGTCCCTTCGCCACTGACCAACGTAGAGGTAGCCAACTAGGGAAGCATTCGCTACGTACTGTGGGCTGCCACGCCCAGTCGGCTCAGTCCCCTTCAATCGCCCTCCATGACTGGGTTGCTTGGGCAGGCTAGTCTTTCCTTGCCCTTGGGGTTTCAGGCTGGCTAGACCTTACTTCCACAAGCCCCCACCTTTAGCTGGGGGTACTTGACCTGCTGGATCTGACGGATCAGTTCGGGTACCACCTGGTAGAGATCCCCGACGATACCGTAGTGGGCAAATTTGAAGATGGGGGCAGAGCTGTCTTTGTTGATGGCGATGATCGTCTGGGATTTGTCCATGCCCACGCGATGCTGGATGGCTCCGGAAATGCCGCAGGCAATGTAGAGCTGAGGTCGGACGGTCTTGCCGGTTTGGCCCACTTGATGGGCGTAGGGGATCCACCCAGAATCCACGGCCTTGCGGGAGGAGCCGACGGCGCTGTTGGGGAAACAAGCGGCCAACTCCTTCAACAGCTCAAATCCCTCTGGGGATCCCAGCCCGTAGCCGCCGGAAACAATTACCTTGGCGCGGGTGAGATCCACCGCCTGGGACAGGTTGCGCACCGTTTCCACAATCTGCAGGCTCAGGTCGCCGGGATCCAAGTTGACCGGCACCGGGATCACTTCCCCCTGGCGGGATCCATCCCAGGGCAGAGGCACCATCACCCCTGGGCGCACCGTGGCCATTTGGGGGTTTTTCCACGGGCCGAGGATGCGGGCCTTGAGAGATTCGCCAAAGCTGGGCCGGATGGCGTAGAGGCAGTCGGGGAAGAGGCCAGACTTGCTCGGATCTTTGCTATTGGTGTACTCGAAGGGGCCGATGTCCAATTCGGTGCAGTCTGCCGTCAGGCCGGTCTCCAGGTGGGCGGCCAAGCGAGGGGCCAGATCTCGCCCGGTGGTGGTGGATCCCAGCAGGATGGTGTGGGGTGGTTGGGGCCAGCTTTTGATCAAGTCCGTGATCACCCGGCGGTAGGGCAAGGTGCGGTATTCGGCCAACTCCGGATGATCGGCAATGAAGACTTGATCTGCCCCGTGGCCGATCAGGATCGAGGGCAAATGGGCAATGTTGTGTCCAAGAACAAGGGCACTCAGGGTGGCTCCCAGCTTATCGGCCAGCCGCCGCCCGGCCCCCAACAACTCTAAGCCGATGGGCTGCAGTTCCCCGTTCACCTGCTCGGCGAAGACCACTATCCGCTTGCGATCCATAAAACTGTGACTCCTAGGTTGAGATCGGGATTGAATCGGGTCGAGGGCAATCTTGGGTGTTGCAATTGCGACGAGGTCAGCAGAGTCTTTCTGAGTTAACTTTTCACTGCCCAAAACCGGGAGCTTTCGCCGGCTAGCCACCCTGGGATCGATAGATGAGACGATGAGGATTGAAAGGTGATGGAGATAAGAATTGGCCAGAGGGATGCAAGGCAGAAGATCTAGGAAGTTGCCGCGTAGCGGAAGAGGTCAACGGCCTGAGTTAGTTGGTTGACCAGTTGGGGGACGGACTGCCCTTGAAAGATCTGACAGTTGCCGCCAATTTCCCCCACTTTTTCGGTGGCAGCCACGATGGTCGGAGATCCCTTGAGACCGCAGCGCTCCGGGTCTGCCCCCACATCGTCCAAGTTGAGGATCTGGATCGCCTCGGCCCGTGCCGCCTCATCCCGCATCAGCCGCTGCACCCGCTGCACACCCCGTAGGGTGGGGTAGGCCAAACGCCGAGCGGAATTGGCCACCGTAATCAAAACCGGCAGGGGCACCATTACGATTTGGGATCCCCCTTCGATGGCCCGCCGCGCCACCAGGATCCCATCCCGAATCTCGAAGGCTTCGCAATAGGTGACCTGAGGGATCCCCAATCGCTCCGCCAGTTGTGGCCCCACCTGGGCCGTATCGCCGTCGGTGGTCTGGAGCCCACAGAAGATCACATCAGGCCGGCCAGCATAGCGAACCGTCTGGGCCAGGGTATACGCTGTGGCTAGGGTATCGGAAGCGGCCAAGCGGCGGTCGGTCATCAAAATACCCCGATCCACCCCGTGGGCAATGGCCTCGTAGAGCACCTCAATGGCCGGGGGTGGCCCCATTGTGATTGCCGTTACCCTTGCCCCATGCTGCCGTTTGGTTTGCAGGGCTGCTTCCAGCGCATAGCGATCGAAGGGGTTCAACATCCGCTTGGCCTTGGCGCGATCGATCGTGCCGTCGCTGTTGATGCCGGCCTTGGCATTTTGATCGGGAACTTGCTTAATCAGAACAAAAGTTTCCAAGGGCCCAAACTTCCTAGCGACCCTCTTCAGATTAAAAGGGATCCCTGAGCACCACAAACTTATTCAGCTTTTTTTCGGGATCGGAAAAGCTATCTCGACTTCAAGCACCCCTAAGCTACTCTTCCCAATACATCTGTTTCTCAGGTTTGATTTCATTGACATGCTCCCCATGCCCAAAGGCAGGGGCCTTACGGCGTTCTTGGGTAACCCTAAACAAAGTTCGAGACACTCCCCTACTGCTCCATGCCGCTTCCGGTCTCCCATCCACCAACGCGAACAGGTCTCCCGTCGGCCTCTTTCGGGAGCAGCCTGGGATCCCTGCCACGAAAAGCTTTGGGGATACTTCGCGGATGAGGGATCCAATAAGGACGCAGACCGCACCTGCAGCCAGAAATAGCCTCCCAGCAAGCAGGATAAGTTGGCCTGCACCGGCAAGCCAATAGACAGAGGCTTCAAAATCGTTGCTGGCCTAACCCAGATTATCCAATCATCCGCTCAGACTTGGGTGGGAGCAGACTTCCATCAAACACTTGCTCTAGAGAGGGCTTAGTGGGCAAGCCAAAGCCATCCACCACCTGAGCAATCGAGGTTTCCATACGAGCAGGCACTACATCCCCCAAACCAATTTGTCGCACCTCATCGGTAACAAACAGGCGCGGCATTGCCAGGGTAAGGCGCAATTTCTCAATTGCCGTATCCAGCACTTGTCCGTCGGCCTTGGCTTTGTCCAGAAGGGCCAACATATTGCCATCGGTATCACGAATAGTGTCTTGCCAACCCTTAACATACGCCCGCAAAAAAGCTTTGAGCTGCTCCGGTTTTTCCTGCAGCAATTGCACACGAGTGATGAGCGCATTGCCGTACAGCTCAAGGCCATAGTCGTTGTAAAGGAAAGCCGTGATGTCCTCCAAGCTGACGCCGCCCCGCACCAGATTGGGCATGGCTGAGGTCATAAAGCCGCTGATGGCATCCACCCGACCTTGGATGAGGAAAGGTTCGCGCAACTGCGGCTCCATAGTTACCCACTCCACCGAGCCCGGATCGATGCCGACTTGCTTGGCAAAGACCGGCCAGAGCCGACGCGGCGCATCCCCTGCCGGTGCTCCTAGCTTCTTGCCCGCCAGTTGGGCCGGCTCCCCAATGCCCTTATCTTTCAAGGTGTAGATGCCAAAGGGAGAGCGATTGAAGTGGACATAGATCGCTACCAAGGGCACGTCCGGATTTTTGGCATTGAACTCGATCATGGAGTAGGGATCCCCTTCCCCCAGGTCGTACTGGCCAGCGGCAATCTTGGTGATGGAATCGGCGGAGCCATAGCCGCGCTCGTAGGTGACCTCCAGCCCCTCTTCGGCGAAGTAGCCCTTCAAGATCGCCGTTACAAGGGGGGTATCCATCGAAGAGGGCAACCAAGAGAGGGTAAACTTCAGGGGCGTCAGTCCCTGGGAAACCAGAAGCGGCCCGCGGCTCTGAGCCCTCGCCTTTAGCCCTCCAACGGCAACCCAAGAGGCAGCCGCAGCAGCAGATTGAAGGAATTGACGACGCGACGATTTCGGGATGGACATA
>NZ_JANSIH010000181.1:0-1658 GCF_047462075.1 Synechococcus sp. R55.2 | reverse complement strand
TCAACTTCCGGCTGGGGGATCCCTTTTTGGCCGAGCGCCTGCAGGAGCTGCTGCATCTGGGAGAACACTTCGGCAAAACAGCCACCCCCCATCCCGAGCGCATTCTGCTGGAGTTTGTCTCCGCCAACCCGACGGGGCCTTTGCATGTGGGCCATGGGCGTTGGGCTGCCGTCGGCTCCACAGTGGCCAACCTGCTGCGCTGGACGGGGCACCAGGTGGAGCGGGAGTTTTACATCAACGATGCCGGCAACCAAATGCGGCTCCTGGGCCAGTCCCTCGAGGTGCGGGTGCGGCAACTGCAGGGGGAAGACATCGCTTTGCCGGAAGATGCCTATCACGGCACCTACTTGATCGAGATGGCCCAACGTCTCTTGGAGCAGGTGAAAGCCGGGATCCGCCCTCTGCCCACCACCTTGGAGGAATATATTGATTTGGCCTACGGGGAAATGCTGGCCTGGCAGAAGCAAACTCTCCAGCAATTGCGCACCGAGTTCGATCACTGGTTCAGCGAACGCCGCCTGCACACCCCGGATCCCGAGACGGGCCTGAGCGCCATCCAACAGACTTTACAGGAGCTGGAAGAACGCGGCTTTCTCTACAGGGCCAAGGCTCCCCGGGGTGAGGATCCCAAGCCAGGGGCAGAAGAAGCCGTTTATTTCAAAACCCAAGAGTTCGGTGACGACAAGGATCGGGTGGTGCAAAAAGCCGATGGGTCTTTTACCTACCTGGCCGCCGATATTGCCTACCATCGGGATAAAGTGCAGCGGGGATATCACCGGCTGATCAACATTCTTGGCTCGGATCACCATGGCTATATCGGCCGCTTAAAGGCGGCGGTGGGTGCCTTCAGCCCAGATGTCAAGCTGGAAATCTTGATTGGACAATTTGTCAAATTGTTCAAAACCGACCCGCAAACCGGTGAGAAAACCGAAGTGCGCATGTCCAAGCGCACCGGCAACTTTGTATCACTCAATGACCTGATCGAAGATCCAGAAATTGGCGTGGGGGTCGATGCAGCCCGCTGGTTTTTGCTTAGCAGCAGCATGGACAGCCCCATCAACTTCGATTTGGATTTGGCCGTCAAGCAAACTTTCGATAACCCGGTCGTGTATGTTCACTACAGCCATGCCCGCTGTTGCACTCTGCTGCGGCGGCTACAGGAAGAAGAAAAGGTTGAACTGACCAACAAAGTCCCTTTGACGGAGCAACAAAAACTGCCCTACAAAGAGCCAGAAGAGCGGGCCCTGCTGCTGCGCTTGTTGGCCTTGCCGGATGAGCTGATCGCCGCTGCCGAAGAGCGCGCTCCCCACAAGATCATCCGCTATGCAGAAGCCATCGCCGCCGATTTCAACAAGTTTTACGACAACTGCCGTATTTTGCCGCTCTTGAAAGAGGATCCCCTTTTGGCCCAAGCCCGCATCCAATTGGTGCAGGCCACGCAGCAGGTTTTGTTTAACGTCCTCACCGGCATTCTCGGCCTGAGCGCGCCGGAGTCTATGTGATTTACGAAGGAGTGCCGTAAGGCCCCCAGCTCACGCTCTGGGCGGAAGCCAGCTATAGCGGTCGCGAGTAGGTCAATTGCAATAAACCGTTCCACAACGCATAGTCATTTATCTCACCGTCAAGGTGAAACAAACGACCGGTTGCTTCCTGCTAAG
>NZ_JANSIH010000180.1:0-797 GCF_047462075.1 Synechococcus sp. R55.2 | reverse complement strand
TACCAAGCTAGCGGCAAATCCAATCCCCTCGCTACAGCTTGCAGCCGGGATCCCTCAAGAGCCCAATTGTTGCGTGGCCTGCTCAGAGGTGTCCACCGTATCTGCTGGATCCCCAATTTCCGGGCAAGCTTTTCGCTTTTCTTGCAGGCGGCGGGGCGAAAAAAGGAATCTCCTTGAGGCGTGCCTCTGCTTCCGGCGTCCACTGTACGGCTAACCCAGCAGCCATTCTGGCAAAAAGGTATTCCCTGTCATGCCTCGCAGGGTGAAATAAACAAACAGCAGCAACAGCAGGGATCCCAGCGTCACCATGGCCGCCGCTGTTGGACTTTTGCGATACAGGCTAACAAAAGGCTGGAGGCCGGCCCAGATCCCCCCCAGCAAAACGGTAATAAAGTAGGTGGGGTAACGGGAGACATTCTCCACAAATTGGTCTTCCAGTCTGCGGGGGGGCTGCGGCTGTGGCATGAGCAGCTCGGGCTCTAACTCCTTTCTCCTCAGTGTGCCACAGGTTGCTGTCAACCACCCGGAGCTTGGCCATCTTCAGGGAATTGGCAGCAACTCAAAAAACGAACTTCCGTTGGCGCTCTTTTTGCAGCCGGGCAACTTCAGCTCCAATGGATAAAACAACGGCTGTGGCACCAACTGACCGGCGCCGGCCTCTGCCGCTTGGCTCATAGCCTCTGCAAGGGGGAAAATCTGCCATATTTGAGTATCAGAAAGAACATCTCCTTGACCAAAGAGGGGTTGGAGCGAAGGGGAGACTGCGCAGATTCAGGAAACCGAGAACCTGATATGGT
>NZ_JANSIH010000179.1:0-6286 GCF_047462075.1 Synechococcus sp. R55.2 | reverse complement strand
GGAGAGCCAGAAGTGTTGGTAGCGGAGGTAGTGGTTGAGGGCACTGAAGATCCGGAGCTGATCAACCGGGTTTACAGCGTCATCCGCACCCGCGCCGGCGAGGTTTCCACCCGATCCCAGTTGCGGGAAGACATCAATGCCGTGTTTGCCACCGGATTGTTTGCCGATGTGCGGGCAGTGCCTTCCGATACGCCTTTGGGGGTGCGGGTCACCTTTGAGGTCAAGCCCAACCCCATTCTCAAAGCGGTGCGCACAGAAGGGGCGAAAGTTCTGGATCCGGAAGTGCTGCGGGCCGCCTTTGCCGACCAGGAAGGGCGGGTGCTCAACTTCGGCGAGCTGCAACTGGCTGTGGCCGAGATCGAGCAGTGGTACGCCGATAAGGGTTACGTGCTGGCCAAAGTGACGGATGTGCGCTCCTCTGAAGACGGCACCATCACCCTGGAAATCGCCGAAGGGGTGATCGAGGATATTCGCGTTCAGGGCAACACCAAAACCCGTGACTTCATCATCACCCGCGAGTTGAAGTCCAAGCCGGGGGATGTGTTTAACCGCAACCAAATCCAGGAAGACCTGCAGGCGGTTTTTAATCTCAACCTGTTTCAAGATGTGAATGTGGGGCTCAACCCCGGCCAGGATCCCGACAAGGTGGTGGTGGTGGTGAACGTGGAAGAACGTCGCACCGGCACTTTGGGAGGCACCATCGGCGTCAGCTCCGCCACAGGGGTCTTCGCCGGCCTCAACGTCTCCGAACAAAACTTGGGCGGCAACAACCAAAGTGCCAGCTTCAACGTGCAGGTGGGCACCAACGAAACCCTCTTCGACTTAAACTTCACCGACCCGCGGATTGCCACGCTGGACATTCCCACCTCCTACAACGTCAACATCTCCAACCAGCAGAGCTCCAGCTTTGTCTTTAATGAGGGATTCACCCTGCCCAATGGGGATCCCGTGCGCATCAACCGTCTTGGCGGCGGGGTGACTTTCTCTCGCCCGATTGGGGGCAATTGGCGGGCCAGCTTGGGCACCCGCATCCAATTTGTAGAAGCTCGCAACAGCAACGGGGAGCAGCAGCGCTTCGATGTGCTGGGCAACCCGATTACCTTCAGCGAGAGCGGCCAAGACAGCTACACCACCCTGCGCCTCGGCCTCATCAACGACGCCCGCGACAACCCCAACAGCCCCAGCCAGGGCTCGGTCTTTCGCATCTCCACAGAACAGTCGGTACGTCTGTTTCAAAATGGCTTGAATGCCAACCGCCTCGAGGCCGGCTACAGCCAGTTCATTCCCGTCAACCTGTTTGAAACCCGCAGCGAGCGACCGCAGGTATTGGCCTTTGATGTGCGAGCAGGCACGACCATCGGCGACTTGGCTCCCTACGATGCTTTTGCCATTGGTGGCGGCAACTCGGTGCGGGGCTTTTTCGAGGGGGGTATCGGTTCCGGTCGCAGCTTTGCTACGGCAACCGCCGAATTGCGCTTTCCCATTTTCGACCCGGTGGGGGCAGTGGTCTTTGCCGACTACGGCACCGATTTGGGCAGTGGAGCTGCGGTGGCCGGCAATCCTGCCCTGGTGCGCAACAAGCCGGGCAGTGGTTTGGGGCTGGGGGTCGGCATTCGCATCCAATCTCCCTTGGGGCCGCTGCGCATCGACTACGCGGTTGGGCAAGGCGGAGCTGGCCAAGGCCAACTGCACTTCGGCATTGGCGAGAAGTTCTGACTTGGCCGTGGATCGGCTGCCGGCTTGCTATGGTGGGAGCAGGTGCTCGTCAGTGGAAGCAACCCATGAAACAGCAACTTGGCCAATCGTTCCGCGGCGGATCCCTGGCGCTCCTGCTGGGCCTCAGCTTAGCCCTGGCAGGGTGTGGGCAACTGGCGCGGCTGGGCATCGGCACAACCCCCATCGCCCAGATCGAACAAAATCCCTCCCGCTACACCGATGTGTATATCCGCGGTCGCGTGGTCAACCAGATAGGAGTGTTCGGCCAGGGTGTGTATGAGCTCCAAGACAACAGCGGTTCCCTTTGGGTCATCACCGACAAGGGGCTGCCGGCCATGAACAGCACAGTGACCGTGCGCGGTAAAGCCCAAGAGGGGATTGTGGTGGGAGGACGCAGCTTCGGGGTCTCGTTGGTGGAAGCAGAGCGCTTCTAGCCTGCCCCCAAAGCCAACATGGAAACGCGGCCTGCCAAGGTTTTGGCAATCTGCTTCAAGGCCCGGGCTGAAGCCGACTCAGGTTGGCCGATGACAATAGGCGTACCCATATCTCCCCCTTGGCGCAGGGCGATTTCCAGCGGGATCCGCCCCAGCAAAGGGATCCCCAGCTCGCGGGCCGTGGTCTCTCCCCCTTCTGAGCCGAAAATATCGTACTGGCGATCCGGCAGGTCGGGCGGGACGAAGTAGCTCATGTTTTCCACAATGCCCAGGATGGGCACCCCCAACTGCCGAAACATGTTCAAGCCCTTGCGGCTGTCCAGCAGGGCCACCGATTGGGGCGTGGTGACGATCACAGCTCCTGCCAGCGGCACTGCCTGAACCAGGGTCAACTGAGCATCGCCGGTGCCGGGGGGCATATCCACAACCAAGTAGTCCAACTCTCCCCACTGCACCTGATAGAGAAATTGCCGGATCACCCCGTTCAACATCGGCCCCCGCCAGATCACCGGCTGATCCCGCCCCACCAAAAGGCCCATCGACACCATCTTGACGCCGTAATTTTCCAGGGGGAAGATATCCTCGCCGCCGTCCTCCCGTTTTTGCACAACCAGAGACCGATCCTGCAGGCCCAACATCAGCGGCACATTGGGGCCGTAAATATCGGCATCCAGCAGCCCCACCCGGGCCCCGCTTTGGGCCAGCGCCACCGCCACATTCACCGACACCGAGGTTTTGCCCACGCCCCCCTTGCCGCTGGAAATGGCGATGATGTTGCGCACACCGGGGATGGACTGGCGATTCGGCAGGGAAGGGGAACGGGGGGTTTCTGCCGTTACCGTAACATCAATGGCTTCGATGGGGGCCAGCTGGCGGATGGCAGCTTTGCACTCCTCCACAATGAATTCCCGCAAAGGGCAGGCCGGCGTGGTCAGTACCAGGGTAAAGGCCACTCGCCCAGGCTCGACGCGAATATCCCGGATCATGTTCAGTTCCACCAGGCTGCGGCGCAGCTCCGGATCTTGAACAGGGCGCAACGCCTCAAGGATGGCGGCAGCATCAAGGGTGGAGGTTGTCATGGAATCCAAAGGCCCAGTGGGTCAGTCCATATTTCACTCTAGTCGGTTTTTCTGCTGGGTTCTCGTCGGCAGGGAAGGACAGCTCCAAAACTGGCTGCCGCTCTAGCTCTGCCGAAACAAGCTGACTTAGGCTATCGGGGTCGGAAGGCGACACTCTTGAACGGGTGAGTGAAGGAGAACGATCGTGCAAGCACTGGTCATGGGAGTTGGTTTGTGGTTAGGGCTGACGTTCTTGGCGCAGTTGATCCCTCTGCTGGAAAAGAGTGGATCCCGTCGCTTCTCAATCCGGGACGAGCGCGCCCACCGGGCCGTACCAACTCTCTCTTGTGGCTTGCCCTGGGATCCCTCCTGCCGCTACTTTTCTCGGTCACCCCACCTGCCCTGCGCAGTGAACCCTCTGGGCCCCTGCCGTTGTCCCCACTACGCCGCGCTCCCAAAGAACTCCGCCCATCAGCCGTCGGACAATCGGTAGCCTGTGGCCCATTGGGGACATCGGGGAGATGAATTTTGGCGCCAGCTGAAGCGGGTGAGTTGCGGGCCGGCAGGGATCCGCTTGAAGAGTGTGGCCAAAAGCAGACCGGAACGGTGCCCATGAGAGCACTCCCAGTCTGAGGATTCTGTGCTAGCGTCTCTGCCGTGAGCACTTGCGCAATTGAATTGCAGGTTTATCGATTCAAAAGGCGTGCGAGCTGCTCGGTGTTATCAAGAGCTAGGAGGTACATCTGTGAGTATTCAAGACCGGATTGAAGCTACGGCCAAGAATATCGAGGGCAAGATTCAAGAAGCAGTGGGGGAGCTCACAGGGGATGAAAAGCAAAAACTAGAGGGCAAGGCCAAGCAAATGGAGGCTGCAGCTCAGCATGCCAAGGAAGATCTGAAAGATGCGGTGAAAGAGGGTATAGACAACCTTTTGGGTTAATTGGGTTGAGCAGATTGAGTCGCTCAGCGGAGCGAGCCTTCTGATGCAGGCACAACCTTCACTTGTTCACTTTGCGTAAAGAATGCTTTGAAGTTTGAGGATTGGCAACAGAAGCATCCTCTTCTGGGCTAAGGGCTAGAGGTAAAAGCTGGACTTGCAGCAGCCTCTGGCCTTTTTCAGTTTGTGTTCGTGTCTGTTGAGCTGTTTTTAAGGTGGGAGGGCTGCTTTTATGGAAACACTGAACCGGCGAGCGGATATTGTTGAGCCTTCAGAATCCTCTGGGGATCTGGAGTTTCTCTACACTCGCGACATTGAGTTCCGTCAGGAAACAATCTACTTTTTGGTGGTGGATCGTTTTTTTGATGGGGATCCGGAAAATAACGAAGGGCCGAACCCAGAACTTTATGATCCTCAAAGGCAAGACTGGGGCAAATACTGGGGTGGAGATCTACAAGGGGTAATCGACAAGCTGGACTATCTGCAACAGATGGGGATCACAGCCATTTGGCTCACGCCTTTGTTCGAGCAAGTGGAGCGATTGTTTATTGAAAGTGCAGCGATGCACGGCTACTGGACGAAAGACTTTAAGCGCATCAACCCACGCTACATCGCCAAAGGGGAGGATCCCTCGCTCAACAATCCGGCCCCTACCACTTTCGATCGGCTCATTGCGGAGATGCACAAGCGCAAAATGAAGCTCGTGCTGGACATTGTTTGCAACCACAGCAGCCCGGATACAGGGGGCGTCAAAGGTCAGTTGTTCGACGATGGGAAGCTCATTGCCGATTTCAACAACGATGTAAACCATTGGTACCACCACTACGGCGAAGTGACGAACTGGGAAGATGAGTGGCAGGTGCAAAATTGCGAGTTGGCCGGACTGGCGACGTTTAACGAAAACAATCCCGACTATCGCAACTACATCAAGTCCGCCATCAAGCAGTGGTTGGATCGAGGGGTGGATGCTCTGCGGGTAGATACTGTCAAGCACATGCCCATCTGGTTTTGGCAGGAGTTCAATGCCGATATCCAAACCCACAAGCCGGATGTTTTTGTTTTTGGAGAGTGGATCTACAGTGGCCCAGATGTGGAAGCTTCGGTGCAGTTTGCCAACCATTCCGGCATGACGATCCTGGATTTTGGCCTGTGCATGGCTATTCGGGCAGCTTTGGGGCAGGGGGCTGCTGAGGGCTTTCGCCTCGTCGATGACGTCATCGCCAAAGATTATCGCTACAACGGGGCTACAGAGCTGATCACCTTCATCGACAACCACGACATGTGCCGCTTCCAAACCCTAAACCCGGATCCGGAAATGCTGGCGGTGGCAATCGCCATTATCATGACCAGCCGTGGGATCCCTTGTATTTACTACGGCACCGAACAATACCTGCACAACGACACCGATGGGGGCAACGATCCCTACAATCGCCCGATGATGGAAAGCTGGGATCCCAACTCTCCACTTTATCGGCAGATTCGCCTGCTATCGGGGTTGCGCCGTCTCAACCCGGCGGTATCTTTGGGCAGCCAGTGGCGCAAATATCTGACAGAGGAGGTTTGGTGCTATACCCGTCGTTATCGGGATAGCCGCTGCTTTGTTGCCCTCAATCGGGGGGAGGCCACCCACCTGGAGCAGGTGGACACCGAATTTCCCGATGGGGAGCACACCTGTATCCTGACTCGCCAGAAGTTTACGGTCAAAGAGGGGAAGATCCACGGTTTGGATTTGCCCACCCGCGGAGTAATCGTCCTTAGCCATGTGGGAGAGCGAGTCAAGGGCCAGGTGATCGTGCGGGCCCAACTGAATGGGGTAAATACCCAACCGGGGGAATGGATTGTGGTCATCGGGGATTGCCCAGAGTTGGGCTATTGGGACATTGCTCGGGGCTACCCGCTGGAATACATCAACGCCAACACCTGGTTTGGGGAGATCCCTTTCAACGAAAGCGCCGGTAAAGCCATTGCCTACAAGTACGTTCTGCTGCGAGAGGGTCGTTCGCCGATCCGAGAAAACCTGGTAGCCCGCCGCTGGTTGCTGGCCGCCGAGGGAACGGTCAAGTGGCGGGATCGGTGGGCCGGTTGAAATGAACTACCCCACCGCATAGGCGGATGGGGTTTCCCCATCCCCTTGACGGCAG
>NZ_JANSIH010000178.1:0-798 GCF_047462075.1 Synechococcus sp. R55.2 | reverse complement strand
CCCGACACTGACCCTACGGGTACAGTGCGGGGCTCCTGCAATTTCTAGCTGACGAACAGCTTTAAGTTGCATCGCTTCCTAACTTCCCTCTTCCCCTGGGAGTGGTCGCGGAAGCAGCGCGGAACGCTTGGGGAGTGTCCCAATCCAGTTTGGAATGGCTATGGCTTGCATGGCGAAGCCATACACTGTTGCCCAGGGCTGCAGCGATTGCATCCTGCTCGTTGCCAAACAGAATGGCAGTATCCCGCAAAGCTCTGATCTGACGCTGCGAAACTTCGGGTCTTTGCTCTCTCGAAAGGCCAACCCTGCCTCTTGAATGGCATTCCGCTTGAGGTGGCAGGGATCCTCTCTCACCCACTGCGGCAGGTCAGTGCAGGATGATGTCCCCCAGCTTTCTGGCTGTTTTTGGAGCCCCCTGCTATCGCGAACGGCACAGCCGGTCTTTGTGGGCAACCACAAACGTATGCAAGCAGACACCAAAGTAATGGCCGGATTAGAGTCAGGCTCCTCTAGCGGGCCAGGTACCGTTCCAAGCGTCCCTGGAAAAATGACAAGATCAACGTCAGCAGCCAGTACCACAGCGCTGCCACCACCAAAGCCTCGAAGAAGTGCTGGCGCGGCAAACCTGCCTGTCGAGCCCGGCCCATCAACTCCTGCAAAGCAATGGCACTGGCCAGGGCAGTGTCTTTCTGCATGGCGATGAATTGATTGCCAATGTCGGGTAGGACAATTCGGAAAGCTTGCGGCAAAATGATGCACCACAGGGTTTGCCAGGGCTTAAGCCCCAGGGCATAGGCA
>NZ_JANSIH010000177.1:0-801 GCF_047462075.1 Synechococcus sp. R55.2 | reverse complement strand
AACTTACCTTGAATACCTCTCGGGGCTACGTCCCTCTAGCACTATGACTTTGTTTTCCGAAAAAAAATGCTCGATGACTTTCCCGATGACTTTGTTTCCCGCAAAAAAATGACCGGACGCCCCAAAAGTTGACCTAGCTTCTCGGCCTCTGCCCGCGCCTCTGATTCACCGCCACTGGAGATGGATAGCAAAGGCTCCTGGGATTGCAATGTCACCTCTACCGAAAAGCTAGTATCGCCATCAGAATCTGTCCTGGCCCGAACCGTGACCTGCTGCACATCTCGGAAGGAATAAGTTTTCTGCCCTCGTGATCCAAAAGGAGTGAGGTACTCCTCCTGGATTTGGTACAGGGAGCTGTCCAAAGTCACGCGGCGGCGCCACAAAGCCGATATCAGTGTAAAAATCCCTGGCGAAAGGACGAGGAGGGAGATTATAATCATCAAACCCACTGAGGGCTTACTGCTATATACTAAGAGCTGACTCTCTGTGCCGTTCACAAAAGACTGAACGCGCCTTGCCAGTTCCTGAGCCTCCCTCTCACTGGAAGCTGACCAGGCTATCTGTTCCCCTGCAGAAGTTTTCAGCGTGACATAGTAGTCGTAGTCGGTTGTTCCTTCAGTTGGGTCTCTTGTGATTTCGGTTTTGGTTCCAGCCCCTCTCACGTCCTTGTAGAGTTTAGTCGTACTTGGCAAAGGCAGCAACGGCTGGAAAAACACTTAGCAGTTAACCGCAGACTGGGCAACTCGAAAGCAGGTGAAGTGGCGATCGCCTTGGTGCAACCAAAGAAAAGTCGAGGCAGAT
>NZ_JANSIH010000176.1:0-27663 GCF_047462075.1 Synechococcus sp. R55.2 | reverse complement strand
TCAAGACGTTCCCAACCTGCTGGATAGCCTGCAAACTGACTTGGCCTTGGCTTCCAAGGAACCCTCTCCCCCCAGCTTGCAAACGGTGGAGCAGTTGGCGGCCAGCCTGGAGCGCCCGACCCAACCTTCATCGCCTACTTCTGCGGGATCCCAAAACGTGGTGCCCCTAAGCGACAACAGCGTAGACTCTCTGGGGCCGAACCGCGGCGAGGGAACCTTCTTGGTGCTCACTACCTACTCGGGAGATGAGAGCTTGGCACGTGCTCGAGAAGTTTCTGATGGGGCCTTTGTCAAAGATGTGAATGGCCAGAAGTTTGTGCAGTTGGCAGCATTTAAGCAACTGGAGTATGCCCGCTATCATGCGGAAACCCTGAAAAATAAGGGCTTTAACGTTACAATTGCTGAGCAGTAACTTTGGCCATCCCGTCACTGCTGACCTGCGCCAAAACCCAATTCATCCTGGTTGGCAGCAAACTTTGTATTTCAGGGATCCCATCTTGGGAGAAGAGCTGGAGTCGATCCCATTGTAGTCATTTCAAGTTAGGTTAAGACGCTTCCCAGCTGCTCAGCGGTGCCGCCCAAGCCTTCCACGCCGCTTCCGCGACCACCCCCAGGCAATGCGACGGAACAGTTTCATTCCTCATTACGGTCGTTTCATTCCAACTAGGACACTGCACTCACACCTAAAACAACACTAAAACAAACGTTAAATGCACAGGGCCAGAGGGCTTTTCAAGGACTCCGTCCCGCTGGCGCGATCAGCAGCCCAGGCGTCTCACCTTAACCTGAAATGACCATAACATCCCAGTGAAACTCCCCATTGCGTAGCTCCCCTCTCTCAAGGGGAGAGGGACTTCCCTTAGGGCCAATCCTGAACGCAAACCACCTGCTGGGTTTGGGCAGATCGCTCGGCTGCCTCGGCCACCGCCAGGGCGTGGAGCATGTTTTCAGTATGGATATAGAGGGGTCTGCCGTGGCGCAGGTGATCCAGCACCATGCGGGTGTCTTGCTCGAAGAGGCCGTGGCGGGATCCCGTCTCTAGAGAATGGGCGCTGCCGGGCCGCAACAACATTGCCTCTTCGCCGTTGATCAACAGGCCCCCCCGTTGGCCGTGAAACTCCAACAGCCGTTGGGAACACCACAGGGATTCCCCCTTGCCATACGTCAACACCGCCAGCAACCCATTGGCAAAACTCAGTTGGGCTGTGCAGTAGCAACTGCTGTAGCGGTGGGGCAGGTCCGGCCCGTCGTAGCGCAGTTGGCAGCTCACCCGTTCCACCTTGCCCAACAAGTCCACCAAGCGGTGGATGCGAGAAACAGCCCCTATGAGAGGGAAGCCAAACAACTCAGGCCGATAGGTCCAGCGGTCGGGGGCGGGGTGGGCGGCGGTGAGGGTAATGTAGCGGACGGCAAAGAGCTTGCCCAGCCCTTCCAGCTCTCGTTTCAGCAACAGGTGGACGCCGCTGATCAGCTCAATGTGTTCGACGTGCAGCAGCACCTGCCGCTCGGCTGCCAATTGCACCAAAGAACGTGCTTCGGCAGCGCTCAAGGCAAGGGGATATTCCACGACGGTGTGGATCCCGGCCTCCAGAGCAGCACGGGCAATGGCGGCATGATCCCGATTGATGGTGCTGACAAAAACCAGATCCAGCCGCTGCTCGCCCAACAGAGAAGACCAGTCCGAATAGGCGACGGCCCCCAACTCGGCGGCAAAAGCATCGCTCCGGTCGGGAGCTCGACCGGCAACAGCGACAATCTGCACTTGCCCATCTTTGCGCAAGGCCTCGGCCCGTGAGCGAGCTGCGTAGCCGGTGCCGATGATCCCCACCCGCAAGGTTTGTTCCCTCCCCTAGCCTGCCTCTGTCTGTAGCATCACACAGGAGGGATCCTTTGTACCACCCGGCAATCCGGATCTCGCTCCGCCTAGGTTTGCCGGAAAACTCCTGCTGCACCCTTTGATTTTGTGCCTACCTCACAGAGCTGTTCGCCGGTGGGGATCCCATGGGCGTTAGGAAGAAGCTGCTGCTTCAACCTCTTGGGGTTGCGGCGAGGAAAGCGGAAAATGCCGCTCCAACAAAGCCGGGATCCCCTGGGGGGAAACGCCGCTATAACGAGCCTTGTCGGGCATAAACACCACATGGGGGCCCCGTTTGCAATCTTTCATGCAGCCCACCCCCTGCACGCAAATCGAACCAGAGTAGGCGGCCAAGTGGGCGTTCAGGGCTTGCATCACCGCTCCGGCCCCACGCCGATAACAGTCGGATTTCTGGCAGACCAGCACCTTACCTTTGATGTCTGTACCTTTGATATCTCCTTTGATATCTGTGATGTTTGGAGCAACCGGTTCGGAAGCTGCCTCAGCCCCAGAAGCCGAAGACAAACCCCCCGCCCTCTCTCCGAGGGGAACCACCCGGTAAAGCACCCACTTCTCTCGCCCTTTGTGCGGATCCACCTCCCGCTCCCCACAGATCTGCACGGTGTCTCCAGGTTTGAGGGTGCGGTAGAGGGCAGAGCGCAGAGACTTGGGGATCTTGCCGGAAAAAATGTCAGCCCCAGCCTGCCAACGCAGGTACTTGAGCTTGCCATCCTTATCGGGAAGAAATCCCAAAAACTGGCCCTCCGACTCAAACGGGATTCCTTGCTTAGGGAACTTGCTCATCTTGACCCCCAGCCTCTGTGTTGAGCTGCCAACAAACCTCTAGGCCATCCAATAACTCCTGTCGCCGCGCTGTGTGCTGACGGATCACACTGCGCACCTGTAGAACAGCCAATGGAGTACTCGCCTCCACCCGCAGACGACCATCTCCTGTACAAATCGCCGGGATCCCCAATTCCATCAGCCGCCGACCAACGCGCCAGCGCTCGCCCAGAGGAATGTTCAAGAGATAGCCGCGCTCAGAGTCCAGAAAGACGGGGTTCATGGCCGGGATCAGCACCTCAGAGTAAAGAATAGTGAAGAGATGAAACAAATTCTCAATAGCCTTTCAAAAAAAAGCCAGAGGCCGGAAGCTAGGCAGGCTCAAGCCCACCTGTAGACCCTCTGGCTAGACTCTGCCGTTCATCAAGCCAAACACCAGGCTATCGTTGGCCAGGAAGTGATGGAGATGGAAAGCGCGATCCTCTGTTTTCAACAGGATTTGCTCGTAGAGGTAGCGAGTGGCCCGATCCCCAAGGCTCTCCGCCTGGGCTGCCTGTCGCCGCAGCAGATCGATGATGGCCTGCTCTGCCGCCAGGTCGTTCATCAACATTTGCCGCGCCCCAAAAGCTCCATCCGGCTCAGGGGTAAAGCAGCAAAGCTGGGCCAAGGTGGCAAAGCTGGCTACCGGCACACCTCCCAGCCCTTCTAGGCGTTCTCCCAGGTCGTGGACATGCTCCCTCGCCTGCTCGTAGTGATCTTTGAAGAGTTGGTGCAGCGGATAGAACTCAGTGCCTTCTACCACGAAGTGATGCTTCTGGTACTGCAAGTACAGCCCCTGGAAGCTGGCCAGCAGGGCGTTCATCCCCTCGCAAACCGGCTGGGTTATCTCAGTGCCAAGCAAGACAGGATTGTCGCGCACGCTGTTGAAAGACTGGCGCAGGGTTGAAGTTTCGGACATAAAACTCTCCAGCACAAGTTAAAAGGAGCTGTGAATCCTAGAGCGCCCGCCACAACGGGCCTGGGATCCCTGGGTGTTTGCCTCCAAATCTAGCATAGTGCAGAAAATGACTCTTGTGAATAACTCTCAATAAACCCGTTGTTGCGGATCCCGCTGAGCGGGATCAGGGCGCGGACAGATTGGCTCTTGGCTAGGTCAGTCTCCGGTATCGGAAGAAACTTGGCAGTAGGATCCGCCCTGAACTACCTTTGTGGGGCTATCGGCCTTAGGGGAAGAAGCAAGAAGCATGTCTCAGAAAAGCCCATCCTTCTTAGAGAAACTGACTGACCTAACCCGCCAAATTGTTGACCGTGCCCGAGGCATCCCAGAAGCTTCTGAATCTCTCGAGAAGCCAGAAGCCTTTAAGTCTTTCTGGAATTCGGTGTCTCAGATACTACAGAAGGACCTCCTAGAGGCGCAGACAGAGTTGGGCCACTGCAACATCCTGGTCATTGGCAAAAGCGGGGTGGGCAAGAGCACCTTGGTCAATGCAGTGTTTAGAGATGAGCTGGCCCGTACCGGTGTTGGCAGCCCCGTCACCCGCCACATTCGTCAGTATTCCAAGCCAGGTTGCCCAATCACCATCTACGATACACCTGGCATGGAACTAGACGGTGAACAGAATCAGCAAGTTCGCCTGGAGGTTTCCCAGCTTATCGAGGAGCTGCGCTTTAAGGATCCTGAACATCACATCCATGTTGTTTGGTACTGCCTCCACCACGAACTGAAGCGGTTGGAGGAAGTTGAACGCAAATGGCTAAAGGAGTTGGAACTCAAAGACGTTCCCGTCATCTTGGTCTTAACCCAATGCTTGGAATATCCCAATCCTGAAGAGAGCGAGTTTTTCCGGTATTTGCAGCATCAAAATTTGCCTGTCCGCTACATTGTTCCCGTTTTGGCCCGCAACAAGGCGATTAACCGGCAAATTACCATTCCTGCCCACGGGCTGGAGCACCTGATTGGCTGCACGCTAGAGCTTTTGCCGGAAGTGGCTCGCCTTGCCTTTATCCGCCAGCAATTGCTGCGGGTGGATCTCAAAGCCGAGGCTGCCTTTAAGTACGTATCAGGCTATGTGGCCAGTGCAGCGTTTATCGGGGCAGTACCCCTTCCCTTTGCAGATGCCCCTCTGTTGGTTACAGCCCAAGCAGGCATGATTGCCAATATCAGCTTTATTTTTGGCTTCGAGGCTTCCCCTTCTTTTTACTACTCTTTGATAGCCGCTTTGGCAGGCACTACAATTACAACAGCAATCGGGCGAACGATTGTGTCCAACTTGCTGAAGATGATTCCCGGCCCGGGGATTGTAGGCAGCGCTATCCAATCCACTACGGCAGCCACCCTCACTCTCTCTCTGGGCCTGGCCTATATCGAGCTGATGAAGGCCATCGCCCGCGCCAAAATCCAAGGGATCCAGCTATCTCCAGAAGAGATGAAAGATATCTTTATACGCGAGTACCAAAGTTATGTTGCCTCGGGATCCAAAACTCTGAAAGATGACTTTTCATCCTAGCTTTTGCGTAGGTACTGAATCTAGGGCAGGGGAAGGTCGTGGGGTCTCAAACCCAAAGGTGCCATCGACCAGGTAGAGGGGGCGGCCTTTCACTTCTTCAAAAACGCGGCCTAAATACTCGCCAATCACGCCCAAGCTGATCAGCTGGATCCCGCCCAAAAACAAGATCATCACCGCTAAAGAGGCATAGCCAGGTACATCGGAGCCAAAGAGCAAGGTGCGGATGATGAGAAAAAGGCCATACAAAAAGGCTGGAACCGAGATCGCCAACCCTATGTAGCTCCACACCCGCAACGGCCAAGAGCTAAAAGAGGTGATGCCTTCTATGGCTAGGTTCCACAGCCGCCAGTAGTTCCACTGGGTTTTGCCGCGAAAGCGGGGGGCGCGATCGTAAAAAATGGCCGTTTGCCGGTAGCCCACCCAGGCAAAGATCCCTTTCATAAAGCGGGTGCGCTCTCGCAGCTGTTTAACTGCCTCCACCACCTGCCGATCCAGCAGTCGAAAATCCCCCGTATTGCGCGGGATCCGCACCTGGCTGAGTTGATCAATCAACCAATAGAAGCCGTTGGCTGTAAAGCGTTTTAGCCAGCTCTCCCCGCGGCGGCTGCGGCGCACCGCATAAACCACCTGATAGCCCTGCCGCCACTGCTGCAGCATCTCCGGGATCAGCTCCGGCGGATCTTGCAAGTCGGCATCGATGGGAACGACAGCGTTGCCAGAGGCGTGATCGAGGCCGGCAGTAAGGGCGATCTCCTTGCCATAGCAACGGGAAAGGTTCACCACTTTGATACGGGGATCCTGATGGTGAAAGGCGATCAGCTTTTCCAGTGTGTCGTCTTGGCTGCCATCGTTGACACAAATGATCTCGTAGGGGATCCCCAGCGGCTCCAAGGTAAGTTGCAGGCGTTCGAACAGGTGTTCCAGGTTATCCGCCTCATTTTTGCAGGGGACAACAACCGATAATTCAACCAACTCAACCGGGGGCTCAGACAACATCGAGAGGTGTCAGAATCGGGATCCCGTAGTTGGCCATCATTTTGCCATTAGGGGGTGGCCGACATCTCCGCCACAATCGAGCGCAGCTCATCCTCTGAGATGCGATAAACCTCGTTGCAAAAGTGGCAAACTGCCTCTGCCCCCTTATCGGTGTGGATCATATCGAGCAATTCGTCCCGCCCCAACATGCGCAGAGCCCCCTTCACCCGGTCGGAATTGCACTTGCAGTAGAAGCGGATGGTGCGCATTTCCGGCGCAATTTTCAGATCCAGGTCGCCCAGGCAAAGTTGCAACAGCTCCCGCAAGCCGCCGCCGCAAGCCAACATCGGGCTAAACTCTTCCACTTTGGCCAAACGGGCCTCCATCTCCGGAATCAGACTGGCCGGCGCCCCTGGCATCAGTTGCAACAACACCCCACCGGCGGCACGTACCCGCTGCGAGTCAAGGTTTACCCCCAGAAGGACTGCCGAGGGAATCTGCTCTGAGGAGGAGAGGTAGTAGGTGATGTCGTCTCCCACCTCTCCCGAAACCAGCTCCACCGCGCTGGTGTAGGGCTGGCCGTACCCCAGATCCCGCAGCACGTGTAGGTAGCCATAGCGCCCAACGGCTTGGCCTACATCCAACTTGCTCTCGGCAGTGAGGGGAAGCTCAATGGCGGGGTTGCTCACATACCCGCGTACCGTGCCATCCAAGCCGGCATCTACCCAGATGTTGCCCAAGGGGCCATTTCCTTTCAGTTGCAGGTTAATCCGCGCCTGGCGCCGCTTCAGGTTGGCCGCTAGCAACAGGGCTGCACTCATGGCCCGCCCCAGAGCCACCGTCGCGACATAGGACAGCTTGTGCCGTTCCCGTGCCTCTTGTACCGCCTGGGTAGACACCAAGCCCACCACCCGAATTTTGCCTTCTGCCGCCGTGGCCCGGATCAGGTGATCCGGAAGAGATGAGGGCGTACCCTCAGAAATGCTTTTCGCTCGCTTCAATCGTTCTGACCCAGAGGCATCCGTCATCGCAACCTCAACGCATGTCTTAAACCAAGCCTGCAGGGATCCCCTGGCGACTCAGCCTTCATTCTAAGTGAGTCTAAGTGAGATTGTAGCCCCTCTCTTGCCGGACTTTGGGGAGGGAACTGCCCTGTCGGGGCGGGAATGAGACTGTCCGCTCTGAAAGACCTACGCAACACTGGTCGCGCCAGCGGGACGGCCCTTTTCTGGGAGAGATTTTAAGAAGTGTGAAGATCTGAGATGGCAGACGGCAAGCATATCGGAAAATAGCTTGCGGGTATGCTCGTCATACTCTTTAAAAAATCGACTTGAGGATGGATATCCATGAGTGTTGTTACGAAATCGATTGTGAACGCGGACGCGGAGGCCCGCTACCTCAGCCCGGGGGAACTGGATCGGATCAAGTCCTTTGTCACCTCGGGCGAGAAGCGGTTGCGCATTGCTCAAGTCTTAACCGAGTCTCGTGAGCGCATCGTCAAACAAGCTGCCGACCAACTCTTCCAGAAGCGCCCCGACATTGTTTCTCCGGGGGGCAATGCCTACGGGGAAGAGATGACGGCGACTTGCCTGCGGGATATGGACTACTACCTGCGCCTGATCACTTACGGCATCATTGCCGGCGATGTCACCCCAATCGAAGAGATCGGCCTGGTGGGTGTTCGCGAGATGTACAACTCTTTGGGCACACCCATTCCGGCGGTGGCCGAGAGCATTCGTCAAATGAAGCAGGTGGCCATGGGTCTGCTCTCTCCTGACGATGCGGCTGAAGCCGGCTACTACTTCGACTTTGTGGTGGGGGCAATGAGCTAATCCCTCATTGTTTTTGCCGCACAACCCTTTGCTGTTCGTCGATTTGGATTTAGGAAGCTCATCATGCAAGACGCAATTACTGCTGTAATCAACAGCTACGATGTTCAAGGCAAGTATCTGGACAGCTCGGCCATGGAGAAGTTGAAAGCCTTCTTCGCCACAGGCGAGCTGCGGGTGCGGGCGGCTGCCACCATCGCGGCCAATGCCTCCACCATCGTCAAGGATGCTGCTGCCAAGGCGTTGCTGTACTCCGATCTCACCCGTCCCGGTGGCAACATGTACACCACCCGTCGCTATGCTGCCTGCATCCGCGACATGGACTACTACCTGCGCTACGCCACCTACGCCATGCTGGCCGGGGATCCCTCCATTCTGGACGAGCGGGTGCTGAACGGGCTCAAGGAGACCTACAATTCCCTGGGAGTGCCCATTGGGGCAACCATCCAGGCCATCCAAGCCATGAAAGAGGTAACTGCTGCTCTGGTGGGTGCTGAGGCCGGCAAGGAAATGGGGGTGTACTTCGATTACATCTGCTCTGGCCTGAGCTAACTCCCGGCGTCATTGCCTCAGGGGAGGTGCATTCTTCAACGAGCACGGCGGGCGATTTGCCACAGGGATCTGGTGTGCTAGCTGAAGTACGCGAGCTTTCTGGGGTGAGTCGCCTGTTTTGCTGGTCAAGATAGCCCATTTTGTTGTTGAGCGGGGATCCCATATCATGCGCATGTTCAAGATCACGGCCTGTGTGCCCAGCCAAACCCGAATTCGCACCCAGCGGGAGCTGCAAAATACCTACTTCACCAAGCTGGTGCCCTATGAGAACTGGTTTCGGGAACAGCAGCGCATCCAGAAATCGGGTGGCCGCATCCTGAAGGTGGAGCTGGCCACGGGTAAGCCTGGGATGGACGTAGGACTGCTGTAGTTCCCCTATTCGTTCGTTGCTTTCCCTCGGATACTGAGAAATAGCCCTCTGCAGATCCGGTATGCCCAGCTCTGGAAGCTCTGTTCTTGGGGTTGGGGTAGCGGATCTGGCCGTTTTGTAGGGGTGGGGGTAGATGTTGCCTGATGTGCCGACCCGGTTGGAGCCAATCATCGCTGCCCACAACCTGAGCAAGGTTTACCCGGTGGCCGTCAAGGATCCCGGAGTGGTTGGCACCCTGCGCCACTTTTTTCGCCGCACCTATCGCCACATCCCGGCAGTGCAGTCCGTGAGCTTTCAAGTTCAGCCGGGGGAGATGGTGGGATTTTTGGGGCCCAACGGGGCGGGCAAGACCACTACCCTCAAGATGTTGACTGGTTTGATCTATCCGTCCGGCGGCACGGTGCAGGTGGTCGGCCATGTGCCCTACCGCCGGGAGCCGGCGTTTTTGCGGCAGATCACCCTGGTGATGGGGCAGAAGCAGCAGCTCATTTGGGATCTGCCGGCAATGGACTCTTTGCGCATCAACGCTGCCGTTTACGAGATCCCTGAGAAGGAGTTTCGGGAGCGGGTGGGGGAGCTGGCGGAGCTGCTCGACCTAGAAAGCAAGCTGAAGCAACCAGTGCGCAAGCTTTCCTTGGGGGAGCGGATGAAGGCGGAGCTGTTGGCGGCTCTGTTGCACCGCCCGCAGATCTTGTTTTTGGACGAGCCCACCTTGGGGTTGGATGTCAACGCCCAGGCCGGCGTGCGGCAATTTCTGCGGGATTACAACCGCCGCTATGGAGCAACGGTGCTGTTGACCAGCCATTACATGGCCGATATTACTGCGCTGTGCCAACGGGTGCTGGTCATCAACGCGGGGCAGCTCATGTACGATGGCGACCTCGAGGCATTGCTGGAGCGCTTTGCCCCCTACCGAGAGGTGAGGTTGAAATTGGCTCGCCCTTGCCCTGTTGCCCAACTGCAGCTCTATGGAGAGGTGCGCACGGACGGGGATCCGGGCAGCTGTGAGGCGCGGCTGTGGGTGCAGCGGGAGCAGCTCACCCAAACGGTGGCCAAGCTCTTGGCAGAGCTGGATGTGCTGGATCTAACGGTAACCGACCCGCCCATCGAGGAAGTGATCGGGCGGGTGTTTGCGGATGGGATCCCTTCGGCCAGCCCATAGGGTCATTTGCAACAGGGTTAGGTTGAGCGTGGGCTCCCTTCTTCCCCAAGAGGAGAGGGGCTGGGGGTGAGGGTCAGCAGCGAAGGATCCCAGCTTTGTTGGAAACGACTGGGATTCCCTAACCCTTCCCTCAGATCTTCTGGGCAGCAGCCTCGCGCTGGTCAGCCGTCGAGCGTGCCGCGTGCAGCGCAGAGTAGAGCTTGTTGAGGGCATTCATGTAGGCTTGGGCCGAAGCGACGATGATGTCGGTGTTGGCGGCATGGCCGGAAAAGATGCGGTCTTCGTGGCGCAGGCGGATGGTGACTTCCCCAATGGCGTCGATGCCAGCGGTAACCGATTGGACGGAAAACTCGATTAACTTGTTGGGGATATTGACAATGCGGTTGATGGCCTTGTACACCGCATCCACCGGGCCTGTGCCCACGGCAGCGTCCACCCGCTCTTCCCCTTCCGGGGTTACCAGGCGCACCGTGGCAGTGGGAGCCTCTCGATTGCCACACACCACTTGGACATGCTCCAGGCGGTAGAGTTCGGGCACCGGGCGAGTTTCGTCGTTAACAATCGCTTCCAGATCCAGGTCGGAGATTTCTTTTTTCTTGTCAGCCAGCTCTTTGAAGCGCAAGAAGGCCTTGTTCAGATCCTGCTCCGACAGCTCGAACCCCAGTTCTTTGAGGCGGGTGCGAAAGGCGTTGCGGCCCGAGTGCTTGCCCAACACCAAGGTGCTCGATTGCAGGCCGATGGTCTGGGCATCCATGATCTCATAGGTCTGGCGGTTCTTCAACATGCCGTCCTGGTGGATGCCAGATTCGTGGGCAAAGGCGTTGGAGCCGACGATAGCCTTGTTGGGCTGCACCAACATGCCAGTGAGGTTGGAGACGAGGCGCGAGGTGCGATAGATCTCCTGAGTTTTGATGTGGGTGAGGGGCTTCTCGGAGTCCACCGGCAGGCCGAAGTAGGGGTTGAAGTAGCTGCGCCGCACATGCAGG
The DNA here is from genome assembly GCF_047462075.1 of Synechococcus sp. R55.2. Lineage (NCBI taxonomy): Bacteria > Bacillati > Cyanobacteriota > Cyanophyceae > Synechococcales > Synechococcaceae > Synechococcus > Synechococcus sp. R55.2. The sequence goes on along the minus strand of NZ_JANSIH010000176.1, from coordinate 16,644 downwards.
GCCATCACCAACTCTTCCAGGGCTGTGTTGCCGGCCCGCTCACCAATGCCGTTGACCGTCACTTCCACCTGACGGGCGCCCTGCTTAATCGCTTCCAAGAAGTTGGCCACCGAGACGCCCAGATCGTCGTGGCCGTGCACAGAAAGGATCGCTTGCTTGATGTTGGGCACGTTCTCGCGGATGCCCTTGATCAGTTGGCCGAACTCCTCCGGCATGACGTAGCCGACGGTATCGGGGATGTTGATGGTTTTGGCCCCCGCCCGAATGGCCGCCTCGATGACCTGGTATAGGAACTCTGGGTCAGAGCGGGTGGCATCCATCATGGAAAACTCCACATCCTCCACGAAGGACTTGGCGTAGGCCACCATCTCCTCGGCAATTTGCAGCACTTCGGCGCGGGTTTTGCGCAACTGATACTTCAGGTGAATGTCGGAGGTGGAGATGAAGGTGTGGATGCGGGGCTTGGCAGCGGGCTTTAGGGCTGCAGCGGCTGCCTCAATGTCCGGCTTGAGGGCGCGGGCCAGGCTGCAAATCACAGGGCCATCGGGCGTTCCCACCTGCTCGGCCACCTTCTGCACAGCCTCGAAGTCACCGGGGCTGGCATAGGCAAATCCCGCTTCGATGATATCGACGCCCAGCCGGGCCAACTGCCGGGCAATGGCCAGCTTTTCTTCGGTGTTGAGGGTGGCGCCGGGGCACTGCTCCCCGTCTCGCAGGGTGGTGTCGAAAATGAGTACATGATCCAAAGCTTGGCCATCAAACCCGGCGACCGCGGCAGCATCCATAACGGTTACTGGGATAACGAAACACTACCTCATTATTCTGACATTAACTGGGACATTAACTGGCAGGGGTTCTAGCCTTGTTTGGGGAAGATTTGGGTGGGCTCTGTTGAGACGTCATTGGGCTTGGGTCTTGCAACCTTTCCCCTGGGATCCCCAGCGGCGGCAGGAGATGGGGGAAGGCAGATCCCGAAGGCGCAGGCGAGCAGTTGTTCATACTCTTTCTCATCCCTGAGAGGGCGTTCCCAGCGGCCTTCTGGGGTGGTCTCGATCCACTTAAAAGAGCCATTGGCGCGGGCGGTGAGGGTGACCCGTCCGGTCGGAGTGGCCAGGGTGCAAAGGCGCAGCCGAGTAAACATCGATTCTGGCGAAGTTTGGTGAAAGTGGCACATCGGCTCGAACTCCTGCAGGGAGCGTGGGATCCGATCCAGAAGAAATAGAGTTTTCCAGGTGCGATCCGGCTGTTCCTGCTGAATGAGCCAATAACGGCAAGCAGTGGGATCCCCTGGCCAAGGGGTGAGGCGGTAGCGTCCTTCAGCCTGGGCTTGAATCCCGGGATCCCCCAGCCGCAACGGCTCGCGAAAGGCCTCCCCATACCCCACATCTGCCAGCCAGGCTGTATCGCCAATGTTCACCTGCACAGCCAAGTGGTCGCACTCAGGCCCAAAGCGGACATCGAACTCCGACCGGCTCACCTGTCCTGAGAGTAGGTGTACCGAAAACCCCATCCCCTGCAGGGCAGCGGCCAGCAGGCTGTTCAGCTCAAAGCAAAAGCCGCCCCGCCGCTCTCGGACGATTTTTTGGAACAAGAAATCCCGCTCCAGGCAAATGGCGCGACCCCGATGAATGTCCAGATTTTCAAACGGCACCCGCAGCAGGTGGGCTAGGTGGATCTGTCGGAGGGTTTGCAGGGTGGGCTGGGTGGGGCCAACGTAGCCAATCCGATCCAAGTAGGCCCTGATTTGGGAGGGGGTCAGTGGCTCTAGCATCAGCACAGAAACCGGTTGGCTGCCAAGCAAGCTTTTGGCCTACCCTAGCCTTGCCCCGGATCCCCGGCCAGAGCCAGAAGAACAGTTCACTGGAATCTGAAAGACGGCATCTTTTCCCCGGAGCCGATTTTTCTGTGGCTGTAGGGATCCCTGATGAGTAGGAGATGGGCAGAGGATTCTGGTGGACGGCCAGGCCCAAGCTTGCCCAAGATAGTTTACAAGACCGTCCAAAGCAGGTGGGAGCGCTACCGATGGCTGCTGCCCAAAATTTGCCCTCCGATGAGCTTTTTCCCATCACGCTGAAGCTCTTTGCCGTCTATCAAGAAGTAATCGGACAAACCGAGATGCGCCTGCAGGTGAGCCCTGGTACCACCGTCGGGCAGCTGTGCGATCAACTGATCCAGCGCTACCCCAGCTTGGCTCCTTGGCGCTCCCAAACGCGCTTCGGTCTCAACCTCAATTTTGTAGCTGCCGACACTCCCCTATCGGCGGGAGACGAAGTCGTTCTGATCCCTCCGGTCAGCGGGGGCTGAAAAGGAGCAAAAGGAGAATGCTACGATAGCGGCAAGAAAAAAAGAAGGCGAAGCGTTACATGGCAGAATACACTCGGTCGATTTCCTTTTATGGGCGGGAAATTGACATCAATATTGGGCTGATGGCCCCCCAGGCAGGGTGTGGGGTTTGGCTGACTTCGGGCGAAACCTCGATTTTGGTTACCGCCACACGGCAGCCAGGCCGGCCTGGCGTTGATTTTATGCCCTTGTTGGTCGATTACGAAGAGCGCCTCTACGCAGCGGGGCGGATCCCAGGGGGATATCTGCGGCGAGAAGGCCGGCCACCGGAACGGGCCACTTTGATCTCTCGCTTAATAGACCGACCCATTCGTCCGTTGTTCCCGGAATGGCTGCGGGATGATGTGCAGGTGGTGGCCACCACCCTCTCGGTGGACGATACGGTGCCGCCCGATGTGTTGTGTATTTTGGGAGCCTCGTTGGCCATTCACGGTGCTCGCATCCCCTTCAACGGCCCCGTGGCGGCGGTGCGGGTGGGCTTGGTCAAGGATGAATTTATCCTCAACCCCACTTATGCCGAAATTGAGGCGGGCGATCTGGATTTGGTGGTGGCCGGCTGTGCCGATGGCGTGATCATGGTGGAAGCCGGGGCCAACCAACTGCCGGAAAAGGATGTGGTGGAGGCCATCGAGTTTGGTTTTGAGGCCATCCAGGAGCTGCTCAAAGCCCAACAGCAAGTCCTGGCGGATCTCAACATCACCCCGGTAGAGCTGCCCCCTCCCCCCAAAAACGAGGAGCTGATTGCCTTTGTAGAAGAGCAGGCTCAGGAGGGCATTCGCTCCATTCTCAGGCAGTTTTTGGACAAGACCAGCCGGGAACAGCAACTGGAGGAGCTCAAGGCCAAGCTGGAGGCCCAAATCCAGGAACGGCCAGAGGGGGATCCCTTGCGGCTCTATCTTCTGGAAAATCCCAAGGAGTTGGACAATCAGTTCAAGGCTCTGCTCAAGAAGCTGATGCGCCAGCAGATCCTGCAAGAGGGGGTGCGGGTGGATGGGCGCAAGCTGGACGAGGTGCGACCGGTCTCTTGCCGGGTGGGTTTGATCCCAAGGGTGCACGGCAGTGCCCTGTTCAATCGCGGCCTCACCCAAGTCCTTTCCATTACCACCCTCGGCACCCCCGGCGATGCCCAGGAGCTGGACGACTTGCACCCGGTGGATGAGAAGCGCTACATGCACCACTACAATTTTCCGGGCTTTTCAGTGGGAGAAACGCGGCCTTCACGCTCCCCGGGGCGGCGGGAGATTGGTCATGGGGCGCTGGCGGAGCGGGCCTTGGTGCCGGTGCTGCCCAAGGAAGAGGAGTTTCCCTATGTGGTGAGGGTGGTCTCGGAAGTGCTCTCCTCCAACGGCTCCACCTCGATGGGATCCGTCTGTGGCTCTACCCTTTCTCTGATGGATGCCGGGGTGCCGATCAAAGCGCCGGTCAGCGGGGTGGCCATGGGCCTTATTAAGGAGGGGGATGAGGTGCGCATCCTCACCGACATCCAGGGGATCGAGGACTTTCTGGGGGACATGGACTTCAAGGTGGCCGGTACGCGGGCGGGGATCACTGCTTTGCAAATGGACATGAAAATCACCGGCATCACCGTTGACGTGGTGGAGCAGGCCATTCGGCAAGCCAAGGCCGGGCGCGAGTTCATCCTCGACAAGATGCTGGAGACCATTGCCGCCCCTCGACCCCAGTTGGCCAAAACAGCTCCCCGTCTGCTCACGTTCAAGGTGGATCCGGAGGACATCGGCAAGATCATCGGCCCCGGTGGCAAGACCGTGCGCGGCATCACCGAAGCGACAGGGGCCAAGGTGGACATCAGCGACGACGGCACAATCACCGTGTCTTCCTCGGTGGGGGGGCAAGCCGAAGCCGCTCGGTAGATGATCGAAAATCTGGTGCGGCGGGTGGAAGAGGGGCAGGTGTATTTGGGCAAGGTGACCCGCATCATCCCCATCGGCGCTTTTGTGGAGTTTTTGCCCGGCAAAGAAGGCATGATCCACATTTCGCAACTGGCGGAGTACCGCGTCGGCAGGGTGGAAGACGAGGTGGCTGTGGAAGATGAGGTGGTGGTCAAGGTGCGCAGCATCGATCACAAAGGCCGCATCAACCTCACTCGCCTCGGCATTAGCCCTGAGGAAGCAGCGCGGGTGCGCAACCATCACCACTGAGGCTGCGGTTTTCCCCCAGCAACGGGGGCCTCGGCAGCTGCCAGAATGGCAACTAGCTCCGCGTCTGCAGTGCCGTTCGCGTCGGGGTTGCGGAGCACTTTGCAGTATGCCGGATTCTATCCCCCACTTGCTCGCTGGCCAAAGCCCTACTTCTCCGGCTCGACCATCCCCCTCCCGGCGGCGGCTGGGCTGGGCGTTGGCTTGGGGCTTGGGTTGGGCTGCTCTGCTTAACCTTTCTGCTCAGCATCCTTTGTTGGTGCGGATGGAGAGCGACGCCCAGGAGTGGCTGTACGCTTGGCGTGGCCCTCAGCAGCCTTCTCCCGAGGTGGTGATCGTCGGCATTGATGGTCGTATAGGACTCGATCGCGACAGCGGTGCGGAGCACGTTCCCGCTAACGGGAACAGCGGACAGGGGGAAAGCAATGGCCGCACCAGTGGTGCAGAGCACCTTGGCCAACATCAAGTTGACTTCCTTCTGGAACGGGCCAACTACGCCGGCCTGACGTTGCGTCTACTGGAAGAAGCTGAGGCCAGGGTGGTGGTGCTAAACCTGCCCAGCAGCTTTGTGGTACCTCAAAACCTGGGCAACGAGAACTTAGATGCCCCTCTACGTCAGGTGGTACAGCGCTACCCAGATCGCTTGGTCTTGGCCACCCGCAGCAGCGAGAGCTTTGGCCGCTCCGAGATTAACATCTACAACCATTTTCTGCCCTTCTCTTCTCTGCGGCTGGAGTACCTGGTGCCGCCAGAGCATGTGCAGGGGGTGGTGCAATATCGGGTGGATAGGGCCGGGATCCTGCGCCAGGCCCAGTTGCGGGGGCTCTACCTGCGCCGCGACAGCCAAGAGGAGCAGATGTTCGCCTCGGTCGAGGCTCTGGCTTTTGCCAAATACGACCCGGAGCGGGCCAGCCGCTGGTTTCGCGAGCGGGGGTTGCAGCCGATCCAATTCAACCCCCTCGGATCCCAGCACGGGATCCCCATCATCCCCATCGAACGGGTTTGCCCTCCAGCTGTTCTCCAGGCAGGATCCGGGTCTGTTGCCCCGATGATCAACCCCAGCCAAGCCTGCCGCGGCCAAGAAGGGATCCCTCCCCTTGACCCCGAAGTTGCCGACCAACTGCGGGACAAAATTGTCCTGGTGGGCTTTGTGGGCGGCTATCCAGAGACCTTCCCGGTGCGGACTGCGGATGGATCCCAGATTGCGGCGGTGGAGTTGCAGGCGCAAGTCCTCTCCAGCCTGCTCACCGGAGAGGTCTACCAATCTGTGCCAGAGGGGGTGGCGGCTGCGGTGGTTTTGCTGCTGGGAGTGGGAACGGGACTGCTTTTGGTGCTTTATCGTCCCCCCCTACGTTCGCGTCAGCGGTGCGGAGCACTTTTGAGCCATTGGGGCTGGAAGCAACAGCAGTTTCTCCTGCGACCCATGGTAGGGCTTGCCGTTTACGAAGGGTGGGCTGTGGCCCAGTTTCTGCTGTGGCGTTGGGTTTGGCCTCTCGTCTTGCCAGCCTTGGCCAGTGGGCTAACGGGGGTAAGCCTGCTGCTCACTTTGATCATTGTGGAGAATCAGGAGCGGCTCTTGGCCCAACAGCAGGAATTGGAGCGTCTGCGTCGGGCCGAACAGGAGGCAGCTATCGACCAAGCCCGCAAGTTGCTTTACCGGGTAGCCACCGACATTCACGATCGGGAGCTGCAGGAGTTGAAGGTGGTGATGGACGACTTGGAGAGCTTGCAATGGCAGCAGCAGCAAGGCAGGTCGCCCGACCCCGCCGTCTACGATCACCTGCTCGAACAACTGGAGAGGATCGGACGCGGGATCCGGAATCAGCTCAACGATGTGCGCACCCTAGCCGCCAAGCTGCGCATCTCCCCCAGCTTGCGAGAGGGGTTGCATCGAGGCATCGAGATCTATCTGGACGAGCTGATCCAAGCGGGCAGCCTAACGCTATCTGTAGAGCGGCAACTGCAACCGCTGCAGGAGCCCAACACCGGTGAGTGGTTTGATCAGCGAGAAGACATCTTGCGCTTTTTGCGGGAGGCCATCGGCAATGTCATCGCCCATGTACAACCCCCCAAAGGCAATGCTTCCTTTGTCAGAGTGTCGCTGGCCCAAACGGAGCGCCACTGCTGCCTTTCCGTGGTCAACGATGGTATCGAGTACGCTCCCGGCCTCAGCGGCGGCTACGGCAGCAAGGCCATGAACACCATCGCCCGCTATCTACCCAAGGGATCCTGGCATCGCACCCGCACCCCAGAAGGCCATACCCATGTCGAGCTGCACTGGGAGATGCCGCTCTGAAAGACCTACACAGCACTGAACAGAACAGATTTTTGCTCAGCGCTGTTGCTTTCTTCCTGCTTCAGCAACCCTTGACTAGCGGTAGGTTTTAGACCTACCACCCCGCCAGAGGAGTCTCCACAGGCGTTAGCTTGTCGGGGTGTGGGGTTAGCTAAGCCCCGCACTGTACCCGTAGCGTCAGTGTCGGGATACAGATACCCCCACATGGTGTATGGTGAGAGTAGTTGCACAAAACGGCTTTTGCCGGAATCTGGTGCAGCTACGCGGTGGGACATCCCGTGTCTGCTCGCAGAGGGTTCTTGCGTAGGCTCCCCAATGAAGCGAGAAGCCTACACTGTACCCGTAGGGTCAGTGATGGGAGTATGTCACTTCCCCCAGAGCTTGGGGTACATTTCAAACGGTAGCTGGGGTCTAGAAACATAAACCTAACCACCCGCTCCCTGCACACTCGCACAACTGCCTAGCGTTTGCACATCAGGTTGTAGAGAATTGTGCAACAAAGTGAGGACTCCGTCCCACTATCGCGAACAGTCAATCGGCGATTAGAGACAGCCCTCTTCCTAGGAAGCGTTCTTTGGCTTATCGGCCCAGGGATTGCAGCCAGCCGAGCAGGGTGGTACCGGACAGAGCTTCAAACAGGATCAGGGCAACAAAGCCGATCATTGCCAAACGCCCGTTCAAGCGCTCTGCATATTCGGTGAAGCCCACGCGGGGGGTGCTGTCCACATACATTTCCGGCTCGATGGCGTAGTTGTTCAGCCGACCACCTTCTTCGACGACAACGGAGCGATATCGGGTCATAGGGTTCTCCTTGTGCTTTCTTCACCAGCGTAGCTCGCTTTGCATAGGATTGTAAAGTTTTATTTACAACGTTGTTGACGCCCAATGTTCCGAGCTGCCGGGCAGAGTTCAACCAGGCCAGGAACAGCCTGTAAGCAGGGTTGTGGCTCTTGTCCCAGTACAGGGGAGCTGATAATAGCAAGGGGACTGGAGGACAACCATGTCGGTGCTGGAACAGTTAAATATGCTGCTGGATGGCCAGCCGGTGGCCAGCTTGGCGGTGCTGGAGCAGGGATCCCCGGCGGTGTCGTTGGTGCCTTTTGTGGTGCAGCGGGATCCCTTGCGCTTTGCCATTGTCATCAGCGATCTTTCTGCCCACACCCAGGCTTTGCGGGCAGATCCCCGTGCCAGCCTGCTCATCCACGAGCCGCCCACCCCAGGGGATCCCCGCAGTAACCATGCCCTGTCGCGGGTGATGGTGAGCGGAGAAGCCCAGTTTCTCAGCCGCGAAGAGGCGCAAGCGCAGGGGTTTGAGGCCCTTTATCGCGCCAAGTACGAGATTGCCGAGATGATCCTGGGCTTGGCGGATTTTCACTTCTGTCAGATCGTCCCCAAAACTGGTAGCTTCATCCAGGGGTTTGGCCAGGCATTCCGGCTGAGCGGCCCCAACCTGGATCGACTGGAGCACCTCGGTCGGGCGTAGGTACGAGGATTCCAAGGGCAGCCCATGCCATTCCCCAGCACGGGGAAGCTCCTGCTGCGCCACTTCCTAGCTCTCCTCTTGCAGGGGGGGTGAGGGGATCCCGGCGGAACGAACTCCTTTTTCAGGTTTTTTGGTGGGATCCCGGATCCAATCCAAAAGCAGCGGGTTGACCAGCTCGGGGGCTTCATCCTGGGGGCAATGGCCAACCCCCGGCAACGGGATGAACCCCACCACGCAAGGAAACTGTGCCAGGGCCCGCCCCAGAGCAATGGGTTCCCAGGGATCCGCTTCCCCCCACAAGATCAAGACGGGACAGGTGAGCTGAGGCAAGAGATCTTCAGCCAAAGGCCCCTGAGAATAGCGCACAAAGGCCAAAAAGACCTCTGCCGCCCCCGGCTCCAAAGCGGGTTTGAGCAAAAGCTGGATCAGCTCCTCGGTAACCGCTTCTTTGCGCCCGTAGGCTTGGAGGAGGATATTGCGAATGGCCCTAGCCTGGGCCACCTGAGCAAAGAAGAAACGACCAAAGGGGGGCCACCCCAGCAGGGATTGCAGCAAAGGGGTAAACTGGCGGCGCAGCCAGGAGACCTGGCCCCGTTTCCGCTCGTGCAATAGCCGCAGCGAGGGATCCAACATCGCTACCCCTAAAACCTGGGCTGGATCCAGAACCGCCGCCTGCAAAGCCACAATGCAGCCAATCGAGTTGCCCACCAGATAGACTGGCTGGCCCACCACCTCTCGGACAAAGTCTGCCACCAGGGATCCCCAGGTCTCGAAGGTGTAGGGCAAAGGGGATCCCGGCAGAGGCTTGGCGGATCCCCCAAACCCCAACAAATCAATCGCATACACCTGACAGTGCTGCCCCAGCTCCGGCAAATTTTTCCGCCAATGGTCGCTGCTGGCCCCAAAGCCATGGATGAGCAACACGGCTGGGCCTGTGGATCCCGACTGTTGGTAGCGAATGGGCTGGTCACGCCAGAGCCAGCGATGCTCTGTGTTCGCGTTGGCGCTGCATGGCAACATGGGGGTGCAGTGTAGGTTTGAGTCAGCGTTGCGATCCTAACCGTTCGCGACAGCGGGACAAAGTCCTTGTGATCGGGGCAACTGAGAGTACTGGCGGAGGGTGGCCCCCTTCCACCCGTTGGCGCACTTGAATCGAGGAACAAGGATCGGCCTTCCTCTGAGTTGGGTGATCCCAAGGGGCACCACCAAGCGGCTACAACATCCCATCTCAAGCTTCCGGGAGAAAGTGGGGAATACTGGCAGTTGAGGGTTTTGCGGTGGGTCGGCTTTGGTTTGGCTAGTTGGCCTCAGCTTGTTTGGTAGCGCTTTTTGCCTCTTCTGGGGACAGTTGTTGGTGGGCAAGTTGCTGCTGCCGCTGTGGGGGGGATCCCCCCTGGTGTGGAATACCTGCCTGGCCTTTTTTCAGGCCACCCTGCTTTTGGGCTACCTGTGGGCAGACCGGCTGGGGCGCGGCCTCAATCCCAGGATGGGGGTGCTGATCCACGGGATCTTGCTGCTGGTCGGGCTGAGGCTTCTGCCCTTTCAGCTGGGGATCCCCGGCCAACCGGAAGGATGGTGGCCCCCTCTCGCTCTGTTGGCAAACTTGACTTTGGGAGCTGGGGTGCCGCTGTTTCTCCTGTCGGCGACGACGCCGTTGCTGCAACGGGGGTTGGCGGCAAGAGGGGTCGCGGGGCAACGGGAGGCTTTGGATCCCTATTTTCTCTATGTGGCCAGCAATGCCGGCAGCTTGGGCGGGCTGCTGGGGTACCCGCTGGTGTTGGAGCCTCGTCTGTCTTTGGCTTGGCAAACTCTCCTGTGGACGGGATCCTACGCGCTGGTGGCAGCCCTGGTGCTGCTAAGCGGGGTGGGTCTGCTGCTCAGTCGCAACAGCGTTGCGGAGCAACAAGAACGCGGGGCAGATTCCCAGGGATCCGGCGCTGCTCCGGGGGATTTGACTGTTTCCTGGCGAGAGCGTTGGCGCTGGGCGGGTCTGGCTTTTTTGCCGGCGGGCCTGTTGGTGGCGGTCACCACCTTGTTGACCACCGACGTGGCGGCAGTGCCCCTGTTGTGGGCCATTCCTCTGGGGATCTATCTGCTGACACTCATGCTGGCTTTCGGGGGGATCCACCCCAATAAGGGGGTTTTGGGAACGACAGCTCTTCTGGCCTGCGGGGCGGTGGGGACACAGGTCTTGGGCTGGGTGAGGCCGGGTTTTTTGCTTTTGCCGCTGCATCTGACCACCTTTGGGCTGGTGAGCTGGGGCTGCCACAGCCGGTTGGCTTGCCGTCGCCCGCCGGTGGAGCAGTTGACGCAGTTTTACCTGTGGCTGGCTTTGGGGGGGAGTTTGGGGGGAATGTTCTCTGCCCTCTTGGCACCGCAGGTGTTTGAGACGGTGCTGGAATATCCCCTGTTGCTGGGGATGTCGCTGGCCGTGCTAGGGGCGCAGGGGGGGCGGGTGGGCCTGTGGCTGGGGCTGGGGCTGCTCCTGCCTTTGCTGCTGTTGCACTTTCAACCGCAGGCGTTGCTGCAGGTGGGCGCTGGGGTGGGTTTGGCGTTGGGCTGGGCGGTGCTGGCGCTGTTGGTGTCAGGGGAGAGCCGTTCACAGCAGCAGAGCGGAGCCCCTGGCTGGCAGGCCAAGGTCGGTTGGGTGGGAGCAATGGCGGGGTTGGTTGTGCTGCTGGGGCAACCCTGGCTGCAGCCGGGACTGCAGGTGATCCACAGCGAGCGCAGCGCCTTCGGCCTCAACCGGATCGTGGAATACCAAACTGAGCAGGGATCCTTCCGCAGCCTTCTGCACGGCACCACTCTACACGGCAGCCAAAACTTGGACCCGGAAAAAGCGCTGGAGCCGCTGACCTATTTTTCTCGGTCTGGGCCGGTTGGGCAGGTGTTTGCGGCGTTCAGAGCCCAGACTGTGGATCCCACGCCCGCCATTGCGGTGTTGGGGCTGGGGATCGGCACGTTGGCCGCCTATGCCGAGCCAGGGGATGAGTGGACGTTTTTCGAGTTGGATCCCACCGTGGCCGATTGGGCGGGGCGCTATTTTTCCTATCTCCGGTGGGCCCAGACGCGGGCGCGGGTGCAGGTCATCCTCGGTGATGCCCGGCTCAGCCTCAAGGGGATCCCAGAGGGCAGCTATGACCTGATGGTGATGGACGCCTTCAGCTCTGACGCAGTGCCGGTGCATTTGCTCACGCAAGAGGCTTTGGCCCTCTACCTCAGCAAGCTCAAGCCCCACGGCTGGCTGCTCTTCAACATCACCAACCGCCACCTCGACCTGGCCCCGCTGTTGGCTGGCCTGGCCGGATCCCTGCAGCTCCACGCTTGGCACCAAGCCCATCGGGATCTCTCCCCTGAGCAACGACAGGCGGGGCTGGCCCCTTCCCACTGGGTGCTGTTATCGCTACGCGACGCTAAGGCTACGCCCATTGAGCGAACGGCGACCGTGTTAGCGGAGCGGAGTCCTTTGGCCAAAAACCCTAAAGCCATGCAGGAACCGGATCCCTGGCAGCCCCTTTTGCCCCAAGCCGGGGATCCCGTCTGGCGGGATGACTTTTCCAACCTGCTGCAGGTGATCCGCTGGCCTTGGATCCCTTTGCCGAGAGGTATCCAGATCCCCAGTTCTGGATAGGAATCCGGCTGTTATCGCTATGCAACGCTTCGGCGAATGCATTAGGGTTGGGGAGCAGAAAAGTTAAAGAAATCTTTACAACTCGGAGTTGGTATGAGTTATGATTGTTTGCAACGTAACTAATGTCTGCTCAGGAACCCGGCTCATGTCTCCTCTGCAAGCCCTTACTGTCGATCCTCAAACCACCATGGCTGAAGCCTCTGAGGCCCGTTTCGTGGCAATCGGGGGCAGCCTGCGGCCCAATTCCTTAACGTACCAGGCGCTGGAGGTGGCGCGGCGCGAGTTTGAGAAGTTGGGGACCCCGTTGCACATCCTCGATCTGCGGCAGATGAAGTTGCCCTTTGTGGATGGCTCGGAGTCCTATGCGGATTATCCCGATGTGGCAGTCCTACGAGCAACCATGAAGCGGGCGGATGGGATCATCCTAGCCAGCCCGGAGTACCACGGCGGCATCAGCGGCAGCCTGAAAAATGCACTGGATCTGTTGAGTTTTGAGCAACTGGAGGGTAAGGTCTTTGGGTTAATCAGCGTTTTGGGCGGCGAGAGCAACAGCAATACCCTGAACCAGATGCGCTTGATTGTGCGTTGGGTGCATGGCTGGGTGATCCCAGAGCAAATCGCCATCGGTCGGGCTTGGAACGCTTTTGACGAGCAAGGCAATCTCAAAGACGAGAAGCTACAACAGCGCTTTCAACACTTTGTCCAGAGCTTGGTGACCCATACTCACAAGCTGCGCGGGATCCCAGTTGTGAAGCCTTCCCACAATTAACCCCAAATTAATTACTTAATCACTTACCAAAAAACTGGGTCTAAAGCCCCGCGCTTTAGGGCGGCTGTGTGCTATGCTGCCCACAGCGGCAGGGTAATCAACCGCTCTATTCGCGTAAGCGGGCCGTAGGCCTTAAGCCCAACAGTCTCACGACTGGATGCAACCTCAATAGGTTTTTTAGTTGTTGTTCGCAACGGTACCTAAGGGCATAAGGATTCTGTCCCGCTGGCGCGAGAGGAAACCGCCCTGCGCTTGCATCAGTGGCGCGTAGCGCTTGGGGGAACGCCTGGGGAGATGAGCACCGCTGTTGTGGAGGGGCAACCCAACACGGCAAGTTGTCGCAGAACCAGGAACCGGAATCCCCTGCCTTTAGGCGGGGGAGCATGTCAAAGACTTCGGCTGCCCCTATTGCTACCCAGCCTTTCATCTGGGGGCTATAGTTGTTTCAAACAGCAACAAGTCCGGGCTCGCTTCTCCTCGCTTTTTTGTGTCAGTGTTGCCCAGTAACAAGGAAGCAGGGAGACGAGAAGGCTCATAACAGAGACGAGCTGAAGTCTGGCTGATACGGCATTGGCTTGCAGAGGAACCTGCGGAATAGATCCACACAGGTATGGTTCAGTCTGTTCCCCCTTATTCTTCGGATAGAGCTGGGTCAATATCTCCCCTGGTGGCCCTGCAAGCGACATTGCAACAGATGCGAGAGCAAACGGATGCCAATGGGCTGATTCAGCTCACCCTCGACTATGTCGGGGCGGTGTTTGGGGCGCCGCTGGTCTGGCTGGCCTTTTACGATTATCAAAATCACCAGTTGGTGGGTCAGGGGGGAGTGACCCTTCTTGAGGATCAAACCCTACTGCGGGCGGTGCATCCTCTACAGCCGGGGGAGATCCTGGAGCAGGTGGTGATCGAGCAGCGACCGATCAGCCTGCCTGACCTCTCTCAGGAGCCGCGCATGGGCATTTGGCAGCGGGAGGCCAGGCGACTGGGCGGGATCCAGGGCTGTTTCATTTATCCCTTCTCGGCCTACGGCCCGCTGTCGCGAACGGCAGTGGGACGGCGGCGCTGCTTGGGGATCCTGATGCTGGGATCCCAAATGTGGGGGGTTACCACCCGTGAGGACGAAAAGGCTCTCTTGGGAATTTTGCTGGGGCAGTTGGCAGCCTCTCTGCAGGAGTTGGAAAACGCTTGGCAGCAGCAGACCGAAAAGCGCCTTGAGGATCCGCTCCTGAGGTTGGGAACGGCGATGCGCCAGGTGGGATCCCTGCAGGAACGGGTCAGCCTGGTGAGGCAGGAGTTACAGTCTTTTCTGGGCGCTGTCCACATTCAGGTGTATTGGCACGAGCGCAGCCAGGGTCAGTTCGTTCCCCACGGGAGCGTCCCCAAAGCTGTTCGCGACAGCGGGGCGGAGAAAGTCGGAGCAGGGCCGACAGGAGAGGTCAGCCTTTCGCTGCGGGAATTGGGGGACATGTACTACACCCTCGCCGATGGCCAGGTGGTGGTGGGCGGCACAGGGACGACTCGCTCTGAGGTTCCCCCCAAGCTGATGCAGCAGTTGCGAGCCCAGGCTGTTTTGGCAGCCCCGATTTTGCTGGAGAAGGATCTGCTGGGGTTTATCTGGGTGCAATCCGATGTGCCCCGTACCTGGCAAGCCGCTGAGCGACAGTTGGTGGCCGCTGCCGCCAATGGGTTGGCCTTGGCTGCCCCCCTAGAAAATCTGGATCGCCGCATTCGCCAGTTGGCCGATGACCAAGAGTTTGTGCAGCAGGTGGGCCGCTCGGTTTACAACCCGGCAGAGCTGCAACAGGCTCTCCAGCAAGCCATTGTCGGCCTGGGCCAGCGTCTGAAAGTCGGTGCAGTAGCCGTGTTGACGGTGGATAGCGACAGCTCCATCCCCCGCCTCTTCTACGAGTACCGCAGCGTCGCGGAGCAACAGGGCAAGCAGACTTTGCCGCAGCAGTTCAGCCCTCTGAGCGACCAGGACTGGCAGGATCTCATGCGCAGCGAGGTGGTGGTGGCAGAAAACTACGACCAAGATCTGCGCCTGCTCTCTTGGCGGCAGGAACTGGCAGGAGTTCGTTCCCTGATGCTGACCCATACCGGGGCCAACACACCCGTGGAAGGGCTGCTCTTGGTGTTGCATCCCCAGCTACGGGCCTGGAGCCGGGAAGAGCGGCAACTGCTGCGGGGGATTGCCCAACAGGTGGGGGTGATCCTGCGGCAAATTCGGTCAGAACAACGCCGGCAACGACAAGAGCAGTTGCTCAAGGGCCTGATCACCACTTGTTTAACCTTGCAAAACTCGGCCACCTTGTCAGATCTGTACACCACTACCACTCGACAGACGGCCCAATTGCTGGGGATCCCTCTGGCGCTCATGGTTAGTTGGCAGCCGGGGGAGAGCCGGGCTCAGCTCCAGCCATCTTTTGCTGCCGGGACGGAGACCGGCCCCACCGAGATCGATCTGCAAGATCCCCTACTGGCCTACGCGCTGCAGTCAGCAGAACCTCTCCCGCTCACCCAGATCCCCCCTGCCAGCCGCACTTGGCTCAGTCGCGTCAGCGGTGCGGAGCACTTTGCTACCGGCCTGGGATCCTGGCTGCTGGTGGCGCTGGGGGAGACAAACTCCTCGCAGGCGGGAGCTTTGGGAGTTTTGATCTTGGGGGCAGAAGCGGGCAAGGTTTGGGATCCCGACGAGCGGGCGGCTGTGATGCTGATCGCCCAGACCTGCGGCTGGACGCTGCGGCGCTTGCTCTGGATGCAAACTTTGCAAGAGCGGCAGGAGGTGCTCAGGGAGTTGAACTGGTACAAGCACCGCCGCCTGCTGGATATGCAGAATGCCCTTCTGGACAGCCTGCGCCGCCTGGGTCAGGTGCCGGAGATTCCCGGAGACGAAGCCACCCGCTGGCAAAAGGTGGTGGAGATCGGCAGAGGGCTGCGGGATCTGACCGTCTCCACAAGGCCGTTGTTGCAGTCGGAAACTTGGCAGGTGCAGCCGCAGTTGCGGTCGGTGCCCTTGGCAACCTTGGTGCGCAAAAGCCTGCGCCGGGTGGAGGCCCTGACCCAAAAACGCAAGCTGTGGCCGCGGGCCCATGGGGACATGAGCATTGCCGTCCAGGGGGATCCCGAACGACTGGAGATGGTGCTCTGGGAGGTGTTGACAGCCGCTATTTTGCGCAGCCCGGAAGGGGGGCGGCTGGATCTGTGGAGCCAAGCCAGCGTTCGCGACAGCGGTGCGGAGCACTTTGGGTATGCAGAGCTGCTGGTGGTGGATCAGGGCAGCTTCGACCCTCACCTGATGGCCGCCCTTCAGTTGGGGCCAGAGCAGGTGATCTACGCAGATCCTCTGCTCAAGTCGCCTCTATCGGTGAGTCCTGGTTTGGAACTCAGCCTGTGTCAACGGGTGGTGCAGCGGATGGGGGGCCAGCTCTCCTTTTACCTCTCTTCCGATGGGCGTTGTGTCTCTCGGCTGCTCCTGCCGATGGGCAGCGACGAGCCCCATCCCCCTGGGTAGGAAAAAGCTGTGTTGCCGGTCACCTTAGGGGGACAAGGTTCTGAGCAGCCAAAACAGGGGCAGTAGAGCCAGTAGGCCGCGATCCAGCCGCCGCAGTTGTAGGCGGTGCCAGCGCAGGGGATGGTCTGGGCCGGTCAGCCCACGGGCCTGCATTGCCATAGCCGTCTGTTCAGCACGCAGGAGCAGGTTTTCAAAAAAGCGCTCCACCAAGGCCAGCAGGGTTTGCATCCCGCCCCGGAAACTCAGGGATCCCCAGCGCACATCCCGAGTTCGCACCGCCCGCGCCAAGTTTTGCACCTCTTCCATCACCAAAGGCAGAAAGCGCAGCGCCAAGGTGAGGGTGAGAATTACTTCGGCAATCGGCCATCTCCAACGCTTGAGAGGCTGCAACCATTGGCCGATCCCTTCGGCAATTTCTTCGGGGGCCGTTGTCAACAAAAACAAATGGGTGGCGT
>NZ_JANSIH010000175.1:0-6414 GCF_047462075.1 Synechococcus sp. R55.2 | reverse complement strand
GCGGGTGGTGGGTTCTGAGCCGTTGGATTCGCGGCGGCGGGACGATTTGCAGCAGCGGTTGAAGGAGCGGGGCATTGGCAGTCGGGTTTACTATCCTCTGCCGTTGCCGTTGCAGCCGGTGTACCGGCGGCTGGGCTACCGGCGGGGGGATTTGCCCAAGGCGGAGTTGTGTGCTGCTCAGGTGTTGTCTTTGCCCTGCTTTCCTGAGTTGACCCTCTGTCAACAAAAACGGGTGGCTGTTGCCATCGCAGACATCCTCTCCACATCATCACCCCCATAGCACCAATTATGATTATTTCAAATTACACTGAAGTAGCTTGTAGATTCCAGACTCTCCTTCTCCTTTGGGAGAGGGGCTGGGGATGAAAAAGCGCTGAGAGGACTGCCGTGTTGTTGAAACTAAGCCGAAAATTATTTCAAAGGATGGGAGGCCGGGGAACCTTCTCCTCAAAGCAGGGATCGAGATCTCGGGTTCGCTTTCTGCGCCGCTTCCGCTTTACCCGTATCGGGGGGCGGTTTATCGGGATCGCCCTGTTGGTGAGTATTGCTGCTTTCAACACCGGCAACAATCCCCTGTACTTGTTGCTGGGGATGCTGCTCAGCCTCATCCTCATCAGCGGTACCCTCTCTGATATCACCCTCAAAGATCTGGAGGTCAGCCGGCAGTTGCCTAGCCGCATTTTCGCTGGCCAGCCTGTCTTAGTGGGTCTCACGCTGGTCAATCGCAAACGGCGCTTGCCCAGCTTTTCGTTGCAGGTGAGCGAACGCATTGAGGGGCTGAGGCGGGAAGATTGGCCTTCCAGCTATGTTTTGCGGGTGGATCCCGGTGCCAAGGTGGACACTTTTTATCAGCATACTTTTTCAAAGCGGGGAGTCTGGCAGTTGCAAGGTTTTGAAGTTGCCACCAGTTTTCCATTTGAACTCTTCCGCAAGGCGGTAGAGATTAGGGATCCCCAAACGGTGATCGTGTTTCCGCGGCCTGCCTCGGTTCAAGGATTGGTGCTGTGGGATCAGCTCAGCAGCGGCAACCAATTGCGCCCCCAACCCGGTCGAGAGAGAGACTACCTGAGCTTACGGCCCTACCGCCCCCAGGACGATGTGCGCTCTGTCCATTGGAAGATCTCGGCCAAACGGGATCAACTAATCGTGCGGGAGTTGGAGCGTCCACGATCCCAAGCCATCACCCTCTGTTTTGAAAATCGCTGGCAGCCCCAGAAAGAGAGGCCCGAGATCCATCGAGACAAGTTGGAGCGAGCTGTAGAGCGCTGTGCCGGGATCCTCTTCTACTTGATGCGAGAAGGTTACCCGGTAGCACTCGTTACGTTACAAGAGCGGACTCCTTTTGGGTCAGACCTGGCCCATCAAGATCACCTGCTGACCGTGTTGGCACGACTTACTTTTGTCGGGGATCCCCAGCTCAGCCCTCCACTGGAAAGAGAACCTGATCCCTCTGTCAAGTTTGACCTCACCCCTCAAGATCGCTGTGTGCTGCTGGCCCATCCCGACCAGGATGGAAAATCTGCCCCGGCCCATCTCATCCACACGGGATCGCTGTTGCAATTTATCCCAATTGAGTGAGCTTCAGGCCCATTTTGATAGCAGGATCCATCTGAGATTGTTTGGAAAGCTTGGGCGCAGATCCTTGCAAAGCTTTAGGTTAAACTGCTGAAGAAGTGGTGGTTCACTGCTCCAACTTTTGTCGCAATTCTGGAATGGCCCGCCGCATTTGTCGATAGCCCTCCTGAATAATCGGATCTGCTTGATGAAAATCGAAGATCCCATACTGGCTCAGCTTGGGTTGTAAGAGCAAATCCGGCGGATGTTCGGCTAAAACACTGCGGGTAACGATTTGCTCCATCACGTTCAACGTCTTGCCAATAACGTCGAAAATATTGGGACCAGAGGGCTCATCTGGAAACCATTGGCTAATTTTTTCTTGGATCCCTTGTTGTAGGGATTGATAGCGTTTGCGAATGCGGGTGATGAAGTTGGTTTCTTCTTCGATCACTTCTCCTTCAGCATTCAAGCGCTGTCGCCGTTGAAGGGTTTCTTCCACCTCTGTTTCTTCCAGTTGCGACTCCACATCCGCGGGATCCACATGGTTGAGATTGACCGCGATGACAACATCGGCCCCCATCTCCCGCACCACTCGCACCGGCACCGGATTGACAATGCCTCCATCTCCGAGATAGCGCCCTTCGTGGTGAAAGGGAGTGAAAATTCCTGGGATAGAGATGCTGGCCCGCACGGCATCTGCCATTTTACCCGAACGCAACAGCACCTCCTGGCCTGTGATCAAGTCGGTAGCCACACAACAAAAGGGGATCCCGGCCTCTTCAATACACAGCTCTTGCAAATGTTCTGTCAGCAGCTCATAAATTTTGTTGCCATCCAGCAGGCCACAGGTGGGAAAGACCACATCAAACAAAGACAGGATCATCTTCCAGTTGAGATCTCGCACAAAGTCTTCCAGCTCATCCAGTTCTCCTGCTGCATAAATGGCTCCCACAAAAGCGCCAATGCTCGTCCCGGCAATATAATCAATGGGGATCCCGGCCTGCTCTAGAGCCCGAATTACGCCAATATGAGCCCATCCCCTGGCTCCGCCGCTGCCCAGTGCCAATCCCAGTTTTTTGCCCATGATTGCTCCCTCAAAAAGAAGCCCAAAAGACTTCAGGAATCTTAAACTTTGCTCTCTCTAAAATCAATTAGGTACCTGCCCTTTCTCGCAGATCGGGAGGCAGATAGCTGCGTTCCCCTAAGATTTCCAGAAGGGGGCCATAGCGGTCGAACTTGACCACGCTGACCGAGGCGGCCAAAACCTCAATGCGATCCCGGTAGCGACCCAGGTCGATGCCCAGCAGGCTGCAGAGAATAACCCGAATGGTGGCTTTGTGGGAGACGATCAAGACGTTGCCATGGGTCCATTTTTCCTGGATCTCAGCCACAACCGGCATAGCCCGATTGGCAATTTGCACAGCGGTTTCCCCCCCTGGGGGCGCGTTCCAGGCTGGCTCGGTCATCCAGCGCCAATAGGCTTCTGGGTAGGCTTCTTGTGCCTCGGCGTGGGTTTTGCCCTCCCACTCGCCATAGTGAATTTCTCTTAGGCCCTCTCGAATCTGCATCTGCAAGCCAACTTTCTCGGCCAGGGGGCTCAAGGTAGCCAAGGCACGCCGCATCGGGCTGACGTAGAGAGCTTGCCAAGGGATCCCGGCATAGGCTGAGGCAAAGGCTTCTGCCATTTGTTTGCCTTCGGGGGTGAGGTCGGGATCGAGAGCGCCGCAAAAGCTGCCGGAACGGCTGTAGGGAGTTTCGCCGTGTCTAAGGAGGTAAAGTCTCAGGCTCATGGGAAATATGCTTATGGGAGCGAACTTTGCCACTCTAGCTGCCCAACTTTAAGCTCTCCTTATCCCCCCTCGGGGCGGTGGTTGGTGGTGGGGATGTAGATGCGGCTGCCCGCCCACTGCAATTTTTCCCGCAGAGTGCGAAAGTAGGAGAGCTCTTTTTCCAGGATCATCAGCTTGGCCGGTGTAGGCGCTTGCTGAATGTGAACCCACTGGCCGGGATTCACCGACTGAGCCAACACGCCATCTGTCCACAGGCGGGTCAACCCTTCGGGATCGGCAAGAGGCCAAATGTCCACCCTGGCTGTGCCGCTGATGACAATAGGACGGCTAGACAAACTCAGGGGACAAATAGGGGTGATGATGATGGCGTCGAGGGTAGGCTCGAGGATGGGGCCATTGGCTGCCAGGGTGTAAGAGGTAGATCCTGTCGGTGTAGCCACCAGCACCCCATCTCCGTGGTACTGATCCAAAATCTCTCCGTTGACCTCGATCTCCATGATCGCGGCAGGCAGCCGTTCTCGGTTGATTGGCTTCAGGCAGATCTCATTGAGGGCATAGTAGACTTCGCTGGCCGGACGGCCTTGCGACTTTCCCTCTCCACGGGCGGCCAAGGGATCCCCTCGTCCCAACTGCGGTTGTTCCCAAATCTGGGCTTGCAACATCATGCGGGCTTGCAAGAAAAAATCCCCCGCCTGGATACGATCCCAGGGATCCTGCTGCAACACCCGCTCCGACTGGGCCAAAAACCCCAGCCTACCCCCCGCTTTGATCGGCAAAATCGGGATCCCATGGGGAGCCAGGTATCGTGCCGCCGCCAACACCGAGCCATCTCCCCCCAGCACCACTGCCAGATCGATGGGATCCGAGGTGGCCTCTAGAAAGACAGGGTAGGGGTTGTGGTGCAAGCCGGTGGGAGCCGTTAACACCGTAACGCCGCGCCGGCGCAACTGTTCAGCACACCTCTGACAAGCGGCCTTGCTCTCCCGATCCCCCTCTTTGTAGGCAATCACCACCAAGCCCAAGTCCATGGTCAACCTCATCAAGGGATCCCTGTCGATTGTCCCCTTCTTCAGACTGGGGATTGCTCAGGATAATCCAGACTATCCCCCCCAAAGTTAACCAGAAAATGTTCTCTTGGACGGTGAAACCGATCACCGCAGCTCTCCCTTGAGCGTCACTGCCCCCGCCAGAGCTTTCTTCTACAACTTTTAAGTAACAGTTAAGTAAATCTGAGAAGTCACCTTGAAGAATCAACCGAAAACCCCGCCATTTCCAACAGATGGCCCCAATCCGGATCCCTGAGTTCAGCCACCGGCGTAGGCTGGTGCAGACCTCAGCAATTCGGTTTATGGTATGGACATTCCCCCTGCAATTCCTCTTCTCCAAGCTGCAAACCCATGACCGCAGATCTCACCAATCGCATTTTGGGCAACCGCTACCAGCTGATTCAAGAAATTGGTAGCGGTGGTATGGGATCCGTCTTTCGTGCCTTGGACTTACACAACAACCGCCAAGAGGTAGCCGTCAAGATCCTCTATGCCCCCATGTTGCTAAGCCGGAGCAACTCCCAGACGGACTTGCGCCGCCGCTTTGTCGAAGAGATCCGCGTCAGCACCCTCTTGGGCCAGCATCCCCGCATCGTCAAAGTTCTGGATCACGGCCAAGAGGGGGAGCAAGCCTATCTGGTGATGGAGTACCTTAAGGGTCAGGATCTGGCCAAGCTAATTCGAGAAAAAGGGGCTCTGCCGGTTCGGCAAGCCATTCGGCTGGCTCTCCAAGCTTGTGAGGGACTGCACTTTGCCCACACGTTTCAGGCCAAGATAGAGGGCCGCGAGATTCGGGGTGTCATCCACCGCGACATCAAACCCAGCAACCTCTTCATCGAGCAAGTTTTTCAAAATGGCAAGCTTATCCCCCAACTGAAAATCCTCGACTTTGGCGTGGCCAAAACCCTGGCGGATCACACCCTCAGCCTGGGCACCCAAAAAGGGGGAGGATTTATCGGCACAGCTCGCTACGCCTCTCCCGAACAGATGCGGGGCAAAGCCTTGGATGCCCGCTCGGACATCTACTCCTTTGGCGTGGTGCTCTACGAGATGCTGACGGGATCCATGCCCTTTCAATTGGAAACTGACTCTTTGCACAGTTGGATCCACGCCCATTGTTACGAAAGCCCCCTGGAGATCAACCCCAATACAGCTCCCCAGCCGATCCCACCCCCCTTGGCAGCGGTGGTGATGGATTGCCTGAAAAAAAACCCGGACGAACGACCACAAACGATGCGGGAGCTAGGGGAGCGGCTGCTGCAAGCCTATGACCTGACAGTGGCCACTCAACTCTCCACCAGCCAGGCCAGCACGGTGATCATCCCCACCGGCAGTGCCAAGCCTCAACAGGATGCTCCACCCTCTTCTGAGTCCAAGCCACCGATCCAAGCCACCCGCAATACAGGATCGGCTTCTGGAGCCTTTGAAGATATCCGCGATGAGGATCTGGATCTCATCGAAGATGAGCCGGTCTCTCCCCCTCCTCCAGGTGCAGGGATCCCCTATTACATCACCGAGCGGGAACCCTCCTCAGCAGAAGCTTCGCCGGAAACACCGGATCCCTCTCCCCAAAGTGAGGATGAAACTCCCAAAACGCCCTCCACAGTGATCCCAGCCAGCAACGCTCTCCCGACCGTTCAGGATCCCCCCGTCGCTCGCCCTGCCACGCCGGCACGAACCGATACTCCCCGCACTCGCCCTCTGCGGCAAGCTGCCCCCCAAACGGTTCTGCAACCTTCCGACAGCAACCTGAAGTGGGTTTTGGCCGGGGGATCCCTGGGCGTTATGGCTTTGCTGGCCGCCTTTTTGCTGTGGCCACGCCCAACGATCCGCGATAGCCGGGAAGAACCGGATCCGATCCCTACCGCTGAAGTAACCCCAACACCTACACTCGAACCTGCTCCCACTCCAACGCCGACACCCACCCCGACTCCGACACCGGGCACCAATCCCCCTCCAACGCCCACCGCCACCCCGCCAGCGACACCTTTCGCTTATACACATGTACGAGCCCACGAGAC
>NZ_JANSIH010000174.1:0-815 GCF_047462075.1 Synechococcus sp. R55.2 | reverse complement strand
TATATGTTTGGACAATGGCATGGACGTCTATTTTGGGATCCTTTAAACATTGCGTCAGTGTAATTTTTCCAGGAGTGGCTCCCAAACTTCTTGTCAGATCACCCTGAGAATCAAAGTCAACAACTAAGACCTTTTTTTTCTTGGTTGCTAGTGTTGCCGCAAGGTTAATGATCGTCGTTGTTTTGCCTACGCCCCCTTTATTGTTATACACGCATACAGTCAGAGCGCGCTCATAGTTTTCTATCTTGTCTCGCAAGTTACGCACTATGCTCTCAATGTTATCTGAGCTAATATCAAGGTTTGCTGTAGCGGGGTGAACGACTTTTCCGTGCTTCCTCCAAAGCTGGATGTTATTTGCATTGGTGATAATTCCCCATTTTGCAGATTTGCAGTTCTTGGCAAGCAAGTAACTTTCTATCTGACAAACTGCATCTCTATAGCAAGATCCTTCTCTGAGATTAACTGCTCTAGATTTTGCCTCCAAAAGCAAGTAGGGATTCTTCGGGGATCTAAAGAAAGTATCTTCAGGATCTCCGTTCTTTCTTGCTGCGAGATCGACCTGGCCGCAACCTGTCTCGAATTCTTCTCTAATTTCCGACTCGTCAAAGCCAAGCGCCTGCAGGAGAGGAGAAGCAAAGTGTTGGACAACAACTCGCTCTACCCTCTCGGTGGGAGACATCCTCTCAAGCTTCTCTCGGAGATATCTAGCCGCAGTCATAGGAAAAAATAAGGTGGACAATGCTAACCAAGCTAAAAGCTCGCCCTCAGCATAGCAGTTGCTTGGCTCGTTCTGACAGTGCCTGAGCTGTCAGGCC
>NZ_JANSIH010000173.1:0-6445 GCF_047462075.1 Synechococcus sp. R55.2 | reverse complement strand
GCCAGGCGAATGGACTGCAGGGGGACTGGGTTGGACGAGCCTGCCCTGTTCCGCTCAAGCTGAGCTCGCGAGGGAACTTCCCCATTTTCAAAGTTGACCAAAAAGCCGCGCCCTCCACTTCCCCGCCAGCCGTGGTTGATGCGTAGCAGGGTGGCCGCCGGGGCATAGCGCAACTGCAGCAGGGGAGTTTGTCCGCTCAGCACATCAGCTTCTTGGACGCGGTAGCCAGAGCTTTCGGGAGCAAACTGGAAGAAGGTCTGCAGCTCGTAGCCTTGCCGCCGCCGCTCCTCTTCGTCAGCTGTGATGCGATCCCGCCGCCGCATGCGCACATTGGGCATTTCCAGAAGCTGGGTAAAGAGGCTGTTTTGCCCATCGAACTGGGTGCCGCAGACGGGGCAGCAATCCAGGCAGGGATCCGCAAAAGCTCCACAACTCAAGCAGAGCTTTTGAGTACTTTTGCGCTCCTCCAGGCCGCCGGGCGGAGCCTGAAAAGCCACCGATTCCCACTGGCAGCCTTCGTGGTAGAGGAAGTTGTGGGGTGCGAACTCCCGAACGGCCAAAAACCGGGGTCGGGCGATAAACTCCCCTTCGCTGCCGCGGGGCACCCAGGCCCTGACAGGCAAGGCCGGAAAGTTGTAGCCAGGGAGGAACCCCTCGCTGGCCAGATAGCGGTAGGGGTAAAAGTCACCTTCCTCCCGCTGGGTATCGATCTGTAACAGCAAGTTGCGCTGGCGCAGGGCTTCTTGCTGGCGGCGCTCAGCTTTCTGCTGGCTTTTCCTTTGGCGAGCTGTTTGGAGCTCTTGGTGAGCAGCTTCCAACTGTTGGGTGGCGGCCCGATACAGCTCCCGCCAGCGGTTAAAGGCCCGGTCAAACTCGCGTGGCGCCTCTTCAATAACCTGCCGGATCCAGCGCTTGTTAAACCAGCCACTTCTGTCTAGGAGTTCCCGGTCGGCGGCCAGCAGCTCCTGCACTTGCTCCTCCACTTCTCGCCGGGCGGCCTCCCCTAGTTGGATTTGCTGGGCCACTATCTCTCTGAGGGGCAGCTCTTCCCGATGATCCAAGTCAATGACGGTTTCGATGGAATTGCCCAGAGGCAGGCGCACGCGGGCCAGCCAAACGGCGTGGATGTGAGCCCGCACTAGGGACTCGTTGGCCAAATCCAGGCAGGGAGGTCGCACTCGACCGGCCACCATCTCGGCGCGGCGGCGGAAGTAGTACTGGTCGTGGCTGTTGAAAGCACTGCAATACGTTACGATTAGCCCCGGTTGCCCCTGGCGGCCTGCGCGTCCACTGCGCTGAGCGTAGTTGGCCGGCGTTGGAGGGACGTTGCGCAGATGTACCAGATCCAAATCGGCAATATCGACCCCCAACTCCAGGGTTGGCGAGCACACCAAATAGGGAAGGCGTCGAGCTTGATCCTCCCCGCGAAAGCGCCTTTCTCGCTGCTCCCGCTCTCCTGGCCGAACCACTTGGGCAGTGTGCTCCCTAGCCTCCAGGGATCCCAGCCCTACTGCTCCAGTTCGATACAGGCGTTGGAAGAAGAAGTTGACAGAGCGGGAGGGGGCAGCGTAGCCCTCCTGCCGAGCGCGGCGGGAATACAAGGGATCCGCAAGGGGGGCAGATTCATCTCCCAAGCACCAGAGGAGACATCCGGCATCCAGTTGATGGGCTTCTTGGCCATTTCTCTGGTGAGATCTCAACAGGCCATAGCCGACCAGCAAAGAGAGAAGGGATCCCAGAAGCTCGTCGTAAGCTTCTCTGGTCAGCTCGAGATACTTGATGAGAAAACGCCCAATAGCGCTGCGGGGGCCCAAGCTATGAACTTGCAAGTCCTGCCGGGACTGGCTCTGGCGAACAAAGTAGCTAGCCGTCCGCAGTTCGTCATGCTCCTCTAGGCCCCAAAACTCGTTGAGATGTTGCTCGGCCCGCCGGCGCAGCGTTCTCTGGGGTTCTTTCTCGAGCAGACGGACATCGATGGCCAATTTCCGCCGAAACTGATCCAATACGGCCCGCAGCAGGCCCTCTCGCTCGCCAACGGTTGCTTGGCCAAACCAGGGGTGAAGGGAAGCCAGGGCAGGGCTTTGGCAAAGCTCTTTGAGCCCGCGGTATTCGATTTTCAGCAGCCCCACCTGTTCCAGGTTGGGATGGGTGACCCGCCAGCCGCGCCGCAGATCTTCGTAGAGACGGTATTCTGTCAGGTCTGTAAAGGTCTGCCAAACGTCCTGAGCAAGGGAAGACTGGGGATCCAAGGAGGGGTTCTGGGCAATGTCAGCAAGGCTAAGACCTGAGGCCCGCACTACTTCTCGGGCCACTTCAGCGAAGCCCAACTCTTTTTTCTGCTGCAGGGCGGCATACAGCGAGGCCCGCAGGAGGGCCACATGGACAAAGTCGTTGAAGTGGCCGGCTTGTAGCGAGGCATCTTGGCGATTGTCAGTAAAAGTCAGAAGCTTGTCGCGAGCCGCTTGCGTCTGGGCCGTATGGCGCAACAGAGAGGTGGCAAGGGTGGTGGTGGCGCTGGAGCGGCCTTCGCTGGAGAGGGAAGCCAGCTTGACAAACTCCCGCTCGCGGGCGGTGTAGTACTCGCCGCAGGCCAAGCAGAGGGAAAAAGGCTGGGGCTGCCACCACATCTTCTGGGCCTCCGCCTGGGGTTGCTCGGAAAAGGATCCGTCGGGGCGCACCCAGACTGCTTGGGGGACGCGGCTTTTCCAGTTGGGCTTGAGCCTGCCCTCAGGGGTGTACCAATCTTCAGGGATCTGCTCTGGCGACCACTCGTTTTCAACGGGATCCAGGCTCAGGTAGCCGGCTTGCTGGTCTTCAGCCTCCTCCATCTCTTCTCCGATGGGATAGGGCAAAAACTGCCCCCTTGCCTTCAAGACATGGTAATAGTCGTGCCCGCACTGGCGGCAGAACTTGACGGGGAAAAACAGCTTCCCTTCCCCAGCTTGCATTTGCCCTTCCAGGGAAAATTGCCGCTTTTCCCGGCTCTCCAAGGTGGCGTACAGGGTGCGGCCCTGGGAGATAAACTGGTGCAGCTTGAAGGCGACTCCCCAAGTGCTGCCCTCTTTGAGGCTGCTGGCATGGGCCAGAAACTGGCGCAGGGATTTGGCGCAGGTTGCGGGATCCCTGGCGGCCACCTCGGCCAGTTGGGCGGCTACCTTGGAAAGCTCCCTGGGCACGCGGCGCCTGAAGCTGCCATCGGGACTTTGCTCCAGGCCCAGCTCATACTCTAGCCAGCGCATCAGGGGATGGCGGCGCAGATCGGCCTGGTTTGTAGGCCAAGGCAAGTCCAGGGCGCTCTTCAGCTCTGCCACCGTGGGTGGGCCGCCCTCGGTGAGGGGGGCCAGGGTTTCCTCAATGACGTGCTCCGGCCCAAAGGGATGGCCGAAAAAGCGGCTGGCAAAGGCGGCTACAGTCTGGCGGCGCTCCTGGGCGTCGGCTTCTGGTCGGGAGATCATGGTGGCGCTGGTGCCAATATGCACCAAGTTCTTGGCCCCACAGCGTCCTTTTAGGCGGCGAACCAGCATGGCCACATCCGCCCCTTGCCGACCCCGGTAGGTGTGCAGCTCGTCAAAGACCAGAAAGCGCAGCCCTCCCATCTCGGGATTCAAAAACCGCTGATCTTCAGGACGAACCAGGAGGAGTTCTGCCATCACATAGTTGGTGAGCAGAATTTGAGGTGGATCCCGCCGTAGCTGGTCTCGTTCGTTTTCCGAAGTTTCCCCGGTGTATCTGGCAAAGCGCACCGGAAAAGGGCGATGGTAGTTGCGCTCGTACCGCTCGCACAGGGCTTGCAAAGACTGGTATTGAGAGTTCACCAAGGCATTCATGGGGTAGACCACAATGGCCACCACCTGATGACGGGATCCCCCCTGGCGGATCCAGTTGTCGAGAATGGGCAGGAAGTAGCAAAGGCTTTTGCCGGAGCCGGTGCCGCTGGTAACCACAAAGCTTTCCCCGGCCAGAGCTTTCTCGATGGCCTCCTCCTGGTGGCGGTAGAGGCGAAAGGGCCTGCCATCTTCAAGGCGGAAAATGTGGGCTGTTTCTTGGGCAATGCGCCCGGCCTCGGCCAGCTCGTCAACGGTTGGGCCGGGCACATAAACAGGGCTTAGCTGGATGAGAGGCTCTGGCCAGAGGTGGATCCCTTCCTCTAGAGCTTGATTCACAAAGGCTTGCGCCCGTTGGTCGCCAATGAGAAAAAAGGAGCGGACAAAATCGCGATAGTCGTCCAGAACAGTGGCGTGGAGATCAAAGATGGTGGACATCGAATCTGCCCTTAAGGCCCGCTTGGTTAGCTCAAGCCTAGCTTGAAGATGCCGCAAGTGGTGTTTGCAACCCCACTCGCCAAGATCTACGGCCCGCTGAACGGCAAAAAGATATCTCCGAAGTGGGATCGGCGATGCGCCGGCTTCCCCCACACCTCCAGTACCCGCCGACGGCTGCAGCGTTCTCCGAATGCAGGAACCAGAATCCCTTGCCTTTAGGCAGGGGGCATGTCAAGAGAAAACTGGTCTGCAGAAGGCCACCTCCGCCTCATGGACGAATAACCCGCAATCCTAGATGCGCCTCGTAGCCATCGAAGTCACTGTCGTGGTGGAGGAGCGGAACATTGTTCTCAATGCACCAAGTGGCAATCAAACTGTCTATTGTTTTGCGCACCGTCACGCCTTTGCGACGCAACAAGCGAAAGTTCTGCGCACTTTTCACCGCCAGGGAGGGGTTAACCATTTGCACCTGATGCAATTTCACCAGAGCACAGCGAGCCTGCTCGAAATCGGCATCTTTGCGAAAGCCCTGCAAGACTTCTGCCAAAATCAGGTCGCCCACCAGGATAAGAGTTTGATCCAGGGCCCAATCCAGATAGTCGGTGTGAAGCGATGAAATGCCGTTGAAGTAATCAATCCAGATGGTGCTGTCCACCAGGATCATCCTCACTCCTGCAGGCACGACAGGCGTTGCTGCTGCAAATTGCCCTCCCATTTCAACTTGCCGCGTAAGTTGCGGATCTCAGCTTGCTCGTGTAGGCGAATCAGGACACGCAGCGCTTCGTGAATCACCTCGCGCTTGGTCTTGAGGCCGGTTACCTGGCGGGCACGCTCGATCAGGTCGTCATCCAGGACGATGTTGGTGCGCATGAGGAGCCACTTGTGTGTATAGAAATGCAGATCTATGTGTATTCTAAGCTTTTATTGAGTGCTGCGCCAGCTTCTCCCACGCCTCCAGCACCAGCCGCCGCGTGCGGTATTCGCCGAACTGACTCAGTTCCTTCTCCTTCAGCACGCGAAAGGTTTCGCCGGGGAAGGTGCTAGCAGCAGCGCGGGTAGCGTAGCCAGCCGAGTCGAGCGGGTCTGCCACCTCTTCCCGCGGGTCGAGTATGTCTTCCAGTTCGCGTTCGGTGAGGTCTGCCGGGTCGAGGATGTAGCGCAGTTGCTTGCGCGTCAGGCCGTAGAGCTGGGCGTAGTACGCATCGAGTTCGGCACGCAGCACCGCGCGGCGGTCTTCGTCCCAGCGAAAGGGCGGAAAGGGGATGCCCTTCTGCGGGTTGGTTTCGATCTCCGGGTAAGCGCTGATCCAGGATGGCAGGCGCCATTCATGCCTGCCGACAGCAATACGGTTTGCATCCCACGCAGCATGGATGGCTGCCCGCAGCCCTTCATCAGCTTCGTTCCACACATCGTCGGCGAAGGGCTTGAGATCCCAGGCAGTATAGGTCAGTTCCAGTGCGCGCGGCACAATGAAGGCGAGATCGGCGGGGGTGTAGGCAGTGGGGGGAAAAATAGGGAGTTGGCGGAGGATGAAGAAAGTAAGATGCGTCCCACCAATTTTCTGGCGCAATGCCCAATCAAAAATCAGGACATTTAGATTGGCTAGAAAACACGAGAGATGAATAGCCGAAATCTCACCCGTAAGGACTATGGGCATCGTATGTCCTACCCCAACTCTGGGCAGCAGGCTGAAGATGGCAGTGCGCTCGTTAGTGGCGTTAGTAACATCGCGGAATCCCACCAACCACCCACGCTGCCAGTCGCCCAGGCGCTTCGTTACTTCTTCAGCGGGCACCCAGTACCAGGGCAGAACGACGAAGTGCGGATCGGCGTGCTGGCGCTCGTCGGGGGTGGGCAGTTGGGTGCTGGAACGCGAATCCACTCCTTCATACGTGCCGTAGCGGTGGTCGTAGTGCCAGATCATTTTGGCTTCGTAGAGCGGGAGGTAGTGCGTTGCGGTGGATGGCTCACCCCTGACAAACACATTCCCCACCAACCGATACCCCTGCTGCTCCAATTCTGCCCGTGTGCGGAAGAGGTGCGAGTCAGAAGACATATTGAACAACCCCTGCTTAAACTGCACGCCCCAGGGGTTGACCCTCACCCCCAGCCCCTCTCCCGTGGGGAGAGGAGAGTCGTTCACCAGCACTGGCACGCGCTGATAGATGGCGCGGGTCAGGTCG
>NZ_JANSIH010000172.1:0-6454 GCF_047462075.1 Synechococcus sp. R55.2 | reverse complement strand
GTGGGCGGCTGCCCTCGAGGAAGACCTCGCCCCTGAGCTGCAGAGCAAGGAGGATGGGGAAGAGAGGTACGGCTTGGGCTTATCGCCAGGGATCCCTGATCTGCCTTGATAGGGCTGTGGGCTGCTTCATTGCCTTGGCCCCTGCCGACTCCTAAACTAGCAGTGAAGCCGACTCAAGGAGGGAAGCATCCTGAGCCCCCAGTTTTGCTTGAAATCATTGGTCAAGTGCTTCAGAAGCAGCATAGACAGCCCAAAGGAGCAGCAGGCCGCGGAAAATAGGCTCCAGCCTTTGGCGAGGGCGGAGGTTCTGAGCATGCCAGCAGTGCAGAGCACTGCCCCCTTGGTGGAGCTGCGCCAAGTTTCCAAGCGCTTCGGCTCGACGGTGGTGCTTGACCACGTGGATCTGAAGGTGTACCGGGGTGAGGCCCTGGGCCTGGTGGGGCCTTCGGGCACCGGGAAATCGACGCTGCTGCGCATCATCGCCGGCCTAACGGAGCCAGACGCTGGAGAAGTGCTCTGGTGCGGGATCCCGCTCCCGGAGATTCAAGCCCATCATGCAACTCCCCCTTTGCGAGTAGGGATGGTGTTTCAGCAGGCCGCCCTCTTCGACTCCCTGACGGTGGAAGAAAACGTGGGTTTTTTGCTCTACGAGCACTCGCAGTTGCCCCGCTCCCGTATTCAGGAATTGGTGGCCGCCAAGCTGGAGGCGGTGGGGCTGGCGGGCAAAGAGCACAACCTGCCAGAAGAACTCTCAGGGGGGATGCGCAAACGGGCTAGCTTCGCCCGCGCCATTATGGAGGATCCTTCTCTGCCCCAGGATGAGCCCCAATTGCTGCTGTACGACGAGCCCACAGCGGGCTTGGATCCCATTGCCTCCACGGTAATTGAAGATCTCATCCGGGAGCTGCAGCAGGTGAAAAAAGCCTGTGAGAGCTACATTGTGGTGACCCACCAGCACAGCACCATTTACCGCGCCACCGACCGCATTGTGTTGTTGGCTCAGGGGCGGGTGCAGTGGGAGGGATCCGTGCAGCAGATTGAAACGTGCGATAACCCCTTTGTGCGGCAGTTTTTCAGCGGTAGCGTAGAAGGGCCAATTCAAGTGGCGGGGCAGGTGTGATGCGTTCGCGAGCAGTGCGAGAAGGGGCAGTGGGCCTGTTGATCCTGGCGGGGGCGCTGGGCTTTGCCGGCCTGTTTTTGTGGATCTACAACCTGCGCTTCGGCAGTCGCGGCTTTCAATTTACCGTCACCTATACCAACGTGGCCGGGCTGGCCGAGGGATCCAGTGTGCGGCTGCGGGGGGTAACCATAGGTCGAGTGGAGCGGATTGTGCCTCAACCCAGCCAAGTAGAAGTACAGGTGACCATTGATCAGCCCCTAGTCATCCCCCGCGATTCCCTGTTTCTTACCAAACAGACGGGGTTGGTGGGGGAAACGGTGATGGATATCCTGCCCCAGGGGAGGGGTCAGGCGGCAACGGGATCCCCTCTGGCAGCGGATTGCGACAGCAGTCAAATCATCTGCGA
The DNA here is from genome assembly GCF_047462075.1 of Synechococcus sp. R55.2. NCBI lineage: Bacteria > Bacillati > Cyanobacteriota > Cyanophyceae > Synechococcales > Synechococcaceae > Synechococcus > Synechococcus sp. R55.2. The sequence goes on along the minus strand of NZ_JANSIH010000172.1, from coordinate 4,928 downwards.
TGGGGATGTGGTGGAGGGCAAACCTGGAGTGGATTTTGGCCAGTTATTGATCCGGCTGGATCAGTTGCTCACACGGATTAACGACGATGAGCTCTTCGACACCCTTAACGCCACCCTAGAAGGGATCACCCGCGTCGCCAATAGCGTAGCCAGTCTTTCAGAAACCGTAGAAGAGCGAGTAGCTGCCCTGCGCACCGAAGATCTGGACTTGTTGCAATTCACGACCGCTGCCACAGCCATCCAAGACGCGGCTGGAGCTGTGGGGGGAACTGCCCGCAGTTTTCAAGCGGCTGCCGATCAATTCACCGCCCTGGTGGATCAAAACCGCACTTCCCTTAACGCCGTCCTGGAGAACATTCAGCAGGTGAGCGCCGATCTACAGGCCATGTCGAGCGCGGTGCGCCCGCTGGTTACCGATCCACAACTCCAGGCCGATGTGCGCCAGATCCTGGCCGAGGTGCGAGCGGCTGCGGAGAACGTGGCCCAAGCTACCGAAGATCTGCAGCAGATTGCCGCCAGCCTCAACGATCCGGGCACTTTAGCTACTCTGCGCCAAACCCTCGATTCCGCCCGCATCACCTTTCAGAATATGCAAAAAATTACCGCCGACATCGACGAGCTGACCGGGGATCCCCAGTTTCGCCGCGGCATTCGAGAGTTGGTGTTGGGGCTGAGCAACTTGGTCTCCAGCGTCCCTGGGGAAGATGGGATCCAGCCCGCGGTGGCCGAAGGTTATCAGTTCCATTTTGCGCCCGTCTCTTTTGCCCAGGGAGTTGCCCCTGGATCCCAAGGATGGCAGCCGCAGACTTCCCCATAAATTGGCAACCCGCTGAGGTGAACAACGTCGGCCAAAGCCGTTGAAGGGATCCCGAAGCTGGGGTAGGCTTTGCGGATAAGGTGCTGTGCCTACGGCACCCCCTATGGCTACGCAACGCTGGCGCGACTGAGGTTGAGGTGTGAGGAATGTGTGGCATTGTCGGCTACGTGGGTTTTCAGTGGGCTGCCCCCATCCTGTTGGAGGGCCTGCGCACCTTGGAGTATCGGGGCTATGATTCTGCCGGCATTGCCACAGTGGATCCCGAAGAAGGATTGAGAGTTGTCCGCGCTACCGGCAAGCTGCACAACCTGCTGGTGAAGCTCACCGCCAACATGCCCACCGCCAAGGTAGGGATCGGACATACCCGCTGGGCCACCCACGGCGGCGTGACCGAAGAAAATGCCCACCCCCAGTGCGACGAGCGCGGGCGCATTGTGGTGATCCAAAACGGCATTGTGGAAAACTACCTGGAGCTGAAGGAGCGCCTCTTGGAGCGGGGGATCCCATTCCGCTCCCAAACCGATACGGAAGTGATCGCCCAACTGCTCGGCCTCTATACAGAAGAGCTGGGCTCCTTTGAGGCGGCCTTTGGCCAGGTCATGGGGCAACTGCGGGGGGGAAACGCCGTGGTGGCTCTGGATCGGGAGGCGCCGGATCGGCTGATCGCAGCCCGTTTGGGCAATGCCGGAGCCGTGGTGGTGGGAGAGGGAGAAGGGGAAAACTTCGTCGCCTCCGATCTGCCTGCCATTGTCCGCCATACCCGCAAGGTGGTGTTCTTAGAAGATGGGGAAATGGCGGTTCTCACGGAGTCTCAAGTGCGCTACCTGCGCATTACCGGCGAGGAGCTGCGCAAATCCAGCATCACCGTGGCCTGGGATCCCGTCTCAGCCGCCAAGGGAGGCTACAAGCACTTCATGCAGAAGGAGATCTTTGAGCAGCCCCGCACCACCACCGATACGCTACGGGGGCGGGTGGATCTGGAACAGGGCCGGGTGACACTGGAGGGGCTAACGCTTTCTGAAGCACAACTGGCCCACATTGAGCACATCCACGCCGTAGCCTGTGGTACTGCCTGGCACGCCTGCTGGGTGCTCAAGTACTTCATCGAGAGCTTGGCCCGTACCCCCGTGGAGGTGGACTATGCCTCTGAGTTTCGCTACCGCCAGCCGGTGTTGCGCCCCAACCACCTGTTGCTGGCTCTAACCCAGTCGGGAGAAACCGTCGATACGCTGGCAGCCATGAGCGAGGCCCGCACCCAAGGGATCCCGACTCTGGCGATTGTCAACGCCATCGGATCCCAGGCCAGCCGTCTGGCGGATGCCGGGGTTCTCTACATCCATGCCGGTCCGGAGATTGCCGTGGCTTCCACCAAAGTGTTTACCGGCATGTTGGTGGCAGGGTACTTGCTGGCCTTGCAGCTGGCCCAGGCCAAAGGGATCCTCAGCCCGGCCCAGATCCAAGCCCACCTGCAAGCCTTGATCGAGCTGCCGGGCAAGATCAGCCTGATGCTGAAGGACGCCGCCCTCTACGACCAACTGGCGGAGCAGTACCATCATGTTGCCAACATGCTCTATCTGGGCCGCTGGGTTAACGCCCCGATTGCCCTGGAAGGAGCTTTGAAGATGAAAGAGGTGAGCTATATCCACGCCGAAGGCTACCCGGCAGGGGAGATGAAGCATGGCCCTATCGCCCTCATCGACGAGCGGGTGCCGGTGGTGTGCATTGCCACCCGGGATCCCGTCTACGAAAAAATGCTCTCCAACATCGAACAGGTGCGGGCGCGGGGGGGACGGGTGATCGCCCTCATCAACCCCGAAGACACCCAGGTGCGGGAGAAAGCCGACCACATCATCGAGGTGCCCAGCACGACACCCCTGTTGTCGGCGGTTCTGAACGTGATCCCCCTGCAGTTGTTCGCCTACGCCATGGCTTTGCGCCGCGGAGCCGATGTGGATCAGCCGCGCAACTTGGCTAAGTCGGTAACAGTGGAGTAACGGCTGTCGCTCTTGCCACCGCCGGCCCCTGGTTTTTGCAAAATCGGGCAGATCACCTCTTTTTCATCAGCAGCCGCAGGGGGGATCTGCCAATCGGAGAGGAGACCTTGAATTTGGCTTTTCAGCGCTTGCAGATCGGCAATTCGCTGTTCAATCTCCTGCAGCTTGCCTTGCAGATGCTGGCGAATTTCTGGACAAGGCTGCTCCCCTCGGTCGTGGACATCCAGGATTTGGCGGATTTCTTCTAAGCTCAGGCCCAGGCTCTGGCAGCGGCGGATAAAGGCCAGACGAACCAAAACCGAAGGGTCGAACAGCCGATAGCTGGACTCCGCCCGTTCCACCGTTGGCTTCAGCAGGCCTATCGATTCGTAGTAGCGCACCGTGCGTACAGGCAAGCCGGCTGCTAGAGCCACCTGGCCGATCTTCAGGCTAGCAGACAAGTCCTGGACAGCAGCAGGATTCAACATGCCTTCAACTGGATCTTTTGTGGATTCCTCCAGCCTAACAAAGCCAATCTCGGAAGATGGAGAATGGCCATCTGGCTGCGCCTCACCTCCCCCTCTTCCCTGCAGCTTGGGCTATATCTGGAGATCCTGCATCGGGACAGAGTCAGCTTCAAGAGATCCCTCAGGTCTTACTGCCCATCTCGGCAGCTTGGATCAAGGCCCTGGCCCGCTGTTGATCCAACTTGGCCTGCAAGCGCTCTTGCTTGTCGCTGCTGGTATTCAAAACTTTGCTGGCTTCATCCAAGAGGGCCTGAGCCGCCGCCTTATCCACTGTTTCGCCCCGCTCGGCTCGGTTAACCAGGACGGTTACCTCGTTGTTTTCGACTTCTGCAAATCCGCCCATGACCGCAATGGCCGACCACTTTCCATCGGCTTTGACCCGCATAACGCCATTGCCGATAGCAGTTAAGAGGGGGGCGTGCCCGGTGAGAATGCCCAATTGGCCCGAAGTGGCAGGGAGGATCACTTCCTCGCTGGGGGCATCCCAAACCGTGCGGTCGGGGGTAATCACACGAACCATCAGCGTCACGACAGATCTCCTGAAAGCTTGAGCACTTTCGCGTCGACGGTGCGGAGCACCCTGGTTTCGATCCTAGCGGATTAGGATCCCTGCAGCTTTGCCTGGTTCCCCTTTTGTCTTTATTCTCTCGGGGCAGCCACACTTAACCTGGACATAACCTTGCCTTTACTTCAGACTGGGAGGCAAGCGCTAAGGTGTTGTCGGGAACACTTATCTCATGCCCCAACCTCAGCATTGACGGCCAGCCCATTGCTGTTGGTTTGCAAGGGGGAGCCCAACGACTGGTGCGCCCAGTTTTCTTAGCGGAGCCAGCCTATGCCTGAAGCGATGCCTAGCCATTTTGCTGCCGGCCTGTCCACACGGGAGCGCCAACTGCTGGAAGACCTCTACCGCAGCCGCAGTTTATCCCCCTACACTCCCGGCCAGGTTATCCCTTTGTTTCCTGATGAATGGGTGATCGTCTGTCGGGGGGTGGTGCAGTTGACCACCCTCTATCCCAACGGTGGTGAGGCGCTGTTGGGGTTTGCCGGCCCTTCCATGCCCCTGGGATCCCCGCTGACGATGTTGGATCCATACAAAGCCACGGCTTTGACGGCAGTTGATGTGCTGCGGCTGCCGGCAGCAGAAGTGGAAGCCTCAGAGATCCTGAGTCAAGGGCTGCTCAAGCAGGTGGTGCGTCGGCTGCGCCAAACCGAAGCATTGCTCGCCTTGGCCGGACGGCGGCGGGTAGAGGATCGGCTGCGCCAGTTGCTCTCCCTTTTGGCTGTGGAGCTGGGATCCCCGGTTGCAACAGGGGTGCGCCTGCAAGTGCGCCTTACCCACCAGGACTTGGCCAATGCCATCGGCACCACCCGGGTCACCATTACCCGTCTCCTAAACCGCTTTCGCCAGCAGGGCTGGGTTGCGGTGGACAAAAACCGGCACCTTGTCATCAAACTCGCCCACGCTCCGTAAAACCTTTAGAAACTGAGCAGGATCTGCTCCTAGGGCATGGCTGAAAGCTGGCAGTTTTTGGCTCGTAGTTAACTGCTGGGAGATGGAGCTGACGGGAGTCGAACCCGTGTCCGAGATGGGTACTGAGGGATCACTCA
>NZ_JANSIH010000171.1:0-6456 GCF_047462075.1 Synechococcus sp. R55.2 | reverse complement strand
TGCCCATGCGGTTGCGTTTGTCCGTAGGCCCCGGTTCCGGGAATAACGGGAAGTCTGGCCCCCGTCATCCCAGCAGGTGGTAAACCTGCCCCAGCACTTGCAACCGATTTGGCCGCTTCCTTTGGGGTCAACCTTGGCAAAGTCCACCCCACCCTTCTAGCAAACCCACTCCAGAAGGCAGAGAATCTATCCCCAGGCAGCCTCGACGCAATCCTTGGGCAACATCCCCCTTGCCCAGCCCTTGGCCTTGAGGTCTTCCACAAAGATCTTCCACAAAGAAAAGATAGAGAGGGTCTGCCCTCGGTCTCAACGCCAATGGGCCCTCTGGAAATGGAACTCTTGGCAACCATTGGCAATGCCCTGCTGCATCCTGGCAACCTGCAGTGGTGCTCTCTTCCAGTGGCAAGACCCCTGCTGTTTTCTCGCCCCCCTGGGTTGCAGCCTTCTCAGCTGGCCTTGCAGGGCTTTGAAGCCCTTGGGCCGTTCCCAAAAGCGCCCTCTGAAGTCGTCAGGAATTGCTCCAAAACCAGGTCAATCCCCGTCGTCCGCCCGTGAGCTGGTTTGTTGGGAGGCATCTGGATAAGCCCAGTACTTGTAGGTTACCGCCAGCATAAGTAGGTTTTACTACAGATTTCGCTCAGGGGTATGGCGGGGATCCATGTATCCCAGTGCTCACCCTGCGGCTAGAGCATGGGACCTATTGCCCCCGCACCCCCGTTAGTTAAAATTGTTGGTACTAGAACTGTAAGGCACAGCTTCTTCTAGCTTTGTCCAGGTTTGCGGCTGAGCTACAGGTGCTCTGTTGTGGGCAAAGGGAACTTGCGCCTCGGCTGCAGCAAGCAAGATGGGGGTTGGCTTCCTGCTCAGCAGGTTTTGGGAAAGGTTGAAGGTTGTAAGTTGGCTCAGAAAAGGACTGGGTGTTTTGGGGCAGATGAAAAGTAGCTTAGTGCAGCTCGATTATCGAGTTTATAAGTTGGCGCGGCTGTTGAGCGAATATCTGGAGTTGGGGGAATGGGTTGCCCTGTCTGCTGGTTCGCTGGGTGAAGAGCCTTCCGGTAACGAACATCAGGCTTGGCTTGGCAGATTTTCAGCTTACCTGTCAGAGTCGGAGCAGGGTTCTTGCCCTGGCGTCGGTGAACGGGATCCCGTAGGCTAGGTAGGCCCTCCCCCACTGCACCCAACATGCGGATCCCTTCTTGGTGGCCGAAGCTCAGTTTTCAGGTTTGGCTGATCTTTATCGGTCGGCTGCTTTCCCAAACTGGAACCGGCTTTACCTTGTTTTATGCCAGTCTCTTTTTTGTGAATCAGGTGGGGCTGACCGCCACCCAAGTGGGCTTGGGGCTGGGCATTATGGCTTTTGCCGGGGTGTTTGGCCGCATCCTGGGCGGCTCGATGGCCGATGGAGCTTGGGGGCGCCGCTCCACTTTGATCCTCTCCCTGGCCATTTCCAGCTTGGGGTCGTTTGGGTTTGCGCTCTCCCATAACTTCTGGAGTTTTGCTCTGGCCAATGTGGCTGCAGGTTTGGGGCAGGGGTTGTACTGGCCGCCTGCAGAAGCGATTGTAGCGGATCTAACCACCCGCGAGCAGCGCAACGAAGCCTACGCCCTCAACCGTCTGGGGGACAACTTGGGCCTCAGCCTTGGGGTGGCTATGGCCAGCACGCTGGTGGCTCTGACGGGGGCCTATCGGCTCTTGTTTGTGATCGATGGTGTCACTTTTCTGATCTTTCTGGCGGTGCTTTGGTTTTTTATCCGGGAAACTCGGGCGACTTGTCCGGCAGCAGAGCCGGTGTTGGCAGGTTGGAAAACCGCTCTCAGGGATCGCTCCCTCTTGGTGTTTGGCCTGTCGAATATCCTGTTCACCACCTATGTCGCTCAGCTCAGCAGCAGCATGCCCCTCTACTTCCGCAATGGGGTAGGGATCCCAGAGGTGCAAATCGGCATTTTGTTTGCCTTACATGGGGCCTTGGTTGCTCTGCTGCAGATGCCGGTGGCCCGTTGGCTGAATCGCCGGACGCGCATTCAAGGGTTGCAGGGATCCGCCCTGATGTGGGGGGTGGGATTTCTTTTGGTTTGGCTTAGCGGTCTGGCGGCGGGATTGGGGTCGGTGGTGGCAGTCTTGGCGCTGGCGGTGCTCTCTTTGGCGTTGGTGAGCTACAACCCCTCTGCCTCTGCTTTGGTGGCGGATTTGGCACCGGATCACTTGCGGGGAGTGTATCTGTCGGTCAACTCTCTTTGTTGGTCGGCGGGGTTTGCCCTTGGCCCGATGATTGGGGGGATGGCCTTGGACTTGCCGCAACCGTGGGCAAGCGGGCTGTGGATCTTTTGGGTGATCACCGTCAGTTGGGTTTGGGGGATCCTCGGCTTTCTAAACCGCATTCTGCCCTGCAAGGTGAATAGGGCCGCAGTGCCTCCGGTGATGGAGCCCGCTCCCCTCGGTGACGCAGAACGCTAGAGCCCAGGAAAGAAGCAGATTTTGGGATCCCAGTCTTGGCCAACAGCTGGTTAGAGTATGGATGTCGAACAGGAAGGCTAGTTCTGCTCTTGTACCCTGCAATTTGGTCTCAACGGTGGAGGATCTGAATCATGAGCTTGATTGGCAACATCATCTGGCTAATCTTCGGGGGTTTGCTGACAGGTTTGGGCTACATCTTAGGAGGACTGAGCCTTTGCCTGACAATCATCGGCATTCCCTTTGGCTGGCAGAGCATCAAACTGGGGTTTGCAGTGCTTGCCCCCTTCGGAAAGGAAGTGGTGGAGTATCCCGATGCCAACAGCCCGCTGCTGCTGATCTTTAACGTCATCTGGCTATTGCTGTTTGGCTGGCCGTTGGTGCTTAACCATCTCTTCTGGGCTGTGATTCTGGCAATCACCATTGTTGGGATCCCCTTTGCCAAACAACACATGAAGTTAATTATTTTGTCGTTGTTGCCCTTTGGCCGAGATCTGCGCTGAGAAAGTGGGTGAACCTAGATTGTGGGTTTATTGAGGGGTACGGCCAAACTGGTTATTAGGCATTTCTCACTTGGGATGCAGGAGAGTTTTCTGTCGGGTTGTCAGGATTTGGGGTTGCCAATTGCCAAGGCTGCTCTCGGAGTTGCTCTATTGAACCATCGTCAAACTATTGGTAATGACTTGCCTCGTGTAATTTCCCCAAGTTTGAGCAGCTATGCTGCTGCTTCCTCGTGTTGGGCTGGAGTCATCATTGCCCAACCAAACGCCGGTCACCAGAGGAGGGTTGGGCGTGTAGCCGATAAAGAGCAGATCCTTGTTGGCGGTGGTGGTGCCGGTTTTACCGGCTTCTCCAATGCCGAGCCGGGCAGTAGTACCGGTGCCGGAGCTGATCACCCCTTGCAGTACGGTTGTCATCTGTTGGGCGACGGTTTCTGGTAAGACAAGTCGCTGAGAACGGGGATCCTCCCGACCAGGGTAAATCTCACGGCAGGTGCGAAAGTCGTTGGGGTTGGCGCAATCGCTGCTATCCAAGATGCGGCGGATGGTGTGGGGCCTTGACCAAAGGCCACGATTGGCAAAAGGAGTGAAGGCTGCTGTCAACTCCAGCAAGTTCACCTCCATTGTGCCAATCACCATAGAAGGATAGGGTTGCAACGGCGATTGGATGCCCATTTGCCGGGCCGTCGCCACCACTTGCTCTAGACCTACTTGTTGGGCCAACCGCAGGGCAATCACGTTTTCGGAGAGGATCAGGCCGCGGGCCAAATCCATAGGGGCCGATCCCGAGCGACAGCCCCGAAAGGTGAGGTTGCCCCAGGTGAGGGGCTCGCAAGACAACACTTGGGAGAGAGGGATCCCCTGGGTGAGGGCAGCCGCATACGTGAACACTTTGAAGGTGGAGCCCGGCTGCCTTTGAGCTTGGGTAGCCCGGTTGAAGGGGCTGGCGTTGTAGTCGATCCCGCCCACCAAAGCCAGCACTTCACCGTTGCGGCTGTCGAGACTGACCAAAGCGCCTTGGCTGAAGCCCAAGCGGGATCCGGACTCGCGCACCGTTTGGGCCAGGACTTGCTCTGCCAAACGCTGGTAGGGCAAATGCACCGTGGTTTCGATGATGAAGTTGCCCTCTGCCGAGAGGTCTTGGCCCAAGAGCTGCCGCAGCTCCTGGAAGACGGCACTGTAAAAGTAGGGAGCAACTGTCGAGGTTTGGGAGCGCAAATTGGGGTTGAGGGTGAGGCGACTGCGCCGGGCCCGCCGAATCTCCTCTTCGGGGAAGACTTTCAGCTCGCTCAGGCGATCCAACACCCGATCCCGGCCCCGAACGGCGGCATCATAGTTGGCGACAGGGTTAAAGGCATTGGGCGCGGGCAAAATGGCCGCCAGAGTCGCAGCTTCGGAAAGGCTGAGCTGGCGGCTTGGGATCCCGAAATAGAACTGGGCAGCAGTCTCAAAGCCGTAGATGCCGTTGCCCAGGTAAACATTGTTGAGGTAGAGAGCGAGGATTTCGTCTTTGCTGTAGCGCTGTTCCAGCTTCAGGGCGGCGACGGCCTCCCGCAGCTTGCGCCCGAAGGTGTTGCCGGAGCCGGTGTAGTCCCGCAGAACGGTGCGGGCCAGTTGTTGGCTGATGGAGCTGCCCCCCTGCTGCACTTCCCCCGAGCGCAGGTTCACCCAAAAGGCGCGGGCAATGCCCAGCAGATCCACCCCAAAGTGGGAGTAAAAGCGGTGATCTTCGGCGGCGACCACCACCTTGGGCAGAATTGGGCCAAAAGCTTCTAGGTTGGGCAGCTCCCGGTAGGTGTCCCCCTGATGGCGGCGCAGCTCCGTCTGCTGATCCCCGGCCAGGACGATCAGGGGGTTGCGATCTGCGGAGAGGGGTGGCTCCACTGAGAACTTGCTCCACTCATGGCCGATCCAAATCCTCGCCCCCAGCCCCAAGACCACCATCAGGATGAGGCAGCCGCGCACCCCATACACCTGTGGTGGGGGTGGATCCAGCACTTGAATCCAGACGCTCTCCGGATCCCGAGGCGGGCCAAGGCTCAGTTGCTGGCCATGCCGCAAGATCACCCGGCGCACCCGCTCGACACCACCGAAGGGTTTGAGGCGGAAAACGCCGTTGGTCGAGTCTTGATCTTCTAGCTGGTAGCGACCGGCATTCCACCCCAGCCAGTAGAGAATAGGGGGCAACGGGATCCGCCAACCCAGACCGGGCAGGCGCCAATCCGGGCGGGGACGGATGTGGGCGTGGAGATGGCTCACCGCGGGGGCAGGGATGCGAATGGTGGCCACCGTCTGGCTGCGACCGAGAATGTCGGATCCCTTCAGGGCAACCACCTGGGGGGGCTCTCCTGGGCAGGTAATCCGCAGGCGCACCGGGCGCTTGGGGGGAGGAGGTTCGGGGGGTTTGAGGAGAGCTGTAGGCCCGACAGGGAAAGGCCTCGCCAGAGTTTTGAAGAGGCGAGCGACGGTGCTCAACAGCGGCTTTTTGTCTTCAGAAGCAGACATGGCTCAGTCCCCCCGCAATTCGCGCGCACGGCGCAGCAGCTCCTGCATGGTCTGGCCGGGACGAGGGCCGCCTGCTGCTGAATTGAGGTTACGGGCCTTGGGAGGCCGGGCAACGGGGGCAGCCGGGGGTAGGGTGGGAGAGGAGGGGGAAGGTGGTGGAGCACCGCTGGGCAGCGTGGGATCCCAGAGGGCCATGTAAAGATGGCCTTGGGCGTTGCGTTCGATCCTGCCGGCCCAGGGGCCAACGCGGAATTGCACTCGCCCGGAACGTCCCTCGCGCACAGCCTGCAGTTCTCGCTGCAGTTGAGCAGGCAAGGGGGCTTGCAGCATATCCTCCAAGAGTCCTTCCACTTGAGGGGTGGGTACGCCATCGGTGACGGTGGCTTCGGTTTGCCGCAGGGCCAGACTGGATGCGTCGTAGAGCAGGCCCAGGTTCACCCCGCCAAGGCGATACAGGTCATACACGGTGTTGGGCCAAGCACCATGCCCCTGCTGGTTGGGGGATCCCAGGCTGGCCCGTACCGTCTCGCGGGAAGTCTCCAGGGGAAAGGCGCGAAACACCGGCTCGCTCCTGTTGTAGGGTTCCAGCTCCGGCGCGGGATCCCGCCGTCCGTTCTGCTCTGAAGCCAAAACAAGGGGCTCAGGGACAAGCTCCCCAGGCATAGGATGGACATTCTCTGGGGCAGTGGAATCTGCCACTGCCGGACGAGATCCTGACCCGGAAACAAGGGGAGCTGAGGGGCGCTGGAGAAACCGTCCCCATCCCCAACTCACCAAGGTCAAGCCCAGCAACCCGCCCATTAGAAGGGGAATCAGGCGCACCCAAAGCAGGGATCCCCCGTTCTCGACCTCGGCGACCGCCGTCAGGGGCCTGAGCCGCAGAGTACCGGCTGTAACCAAGGACGGCGCAGCGGCAGGGAGACCTCCAGAAAGTGGGCCAGAGGCAGCCTCTTCCGACGAGGCGACTGGGACCTGAGGGGCAATAGATCCCTGTGCTCTG
>NZ_JANSIH010000170.1:0-821 GCF_047462075.1 Synechococcus sp. R55.2 | reverse complement strand
GGCTTTGGATCTCTCTTTGCTGGTGGTGTGACCCTGAGCCAAGTCCTCGCTGGACACTGCTTTATTGCTACGCAACGCTGTTGCGACTAATGCTACTTTGAGAAGACAACTGAGAAGACAACCTAAGCCCAGCTCCAGCTCAACCGGGCGCCGCGAAAGGCTTCGCCGCGCATCTGGGTTGGGGGTTGCTTCTCTTGCCGGCTCAGATACCCCCCAAAGCAGAGTCGACCAACTCCAGGAGATGGGCTTTCCGTTATTGCTGCGCGCTGCTCCTGCAAACGCATTAGCGGGACAAAGTCCTCAGATCGTGTCCAGCCTCCAGAGGAACAAAACCGTTATTGCTACGCAACGCTGTCGCGACAAGAAGTCGAAAATGAAGGGAGAAACCCCATTGCTACACAACACTGCCACAATCGTCCAGGAGATTGCCCGGCTCAAACAGGAAAGGCAGGCAGTTATCCTCGCGCATTCGTATCAGCTCCCTGAAGTTCAAGAGGTGGCGGACTTTGTGGGAGACTCCTTAGGACTGGCTCGGGAGGCTCAAAAGACGAGCGCCCAGGTGATTGTCTTTGCGGGCGTGCATTTTATGGCGGAGACGGCTGCCATCCTTAACCCGGAAAAGACGGTGCTGCTGCCGGATCTGGAGGCGGGCTGTTCCTTGGCCGATAGCATTCGCCCGCAAGATGTGCTGCGGTGGAAGGCAGCCTGCCCTGAGGGCCTGGTGGTGGCCTACGTCAACACCGCTGCCGAGATCAAGGCTCTGGCAGATGTCTGCGTAACCAGCGCCAACGCAGTTCAAGTGGTGGCCAGCCTGCCCCGGG
>NZ_JANSIH010000169.1:0-27831 GCF_047462075.1 Synechococcus sp. R55.2 | reverse complement strand
ACAGAATGGACTTGTTTAGCCCTGCCTTGCGCTTCCCACCCTTGCGGGTCATCCCCTTGACATGCAGCTTCTCCGTTACGCCGTTCGCCTACGGCGGCGCGGAGCGCTTCGCCATAACGACAAGCTATCTCTGACGTAACTTTGTGTTGCCAGTCTTTGCGCTGACGAGCAACCTTTGCTTGCAGTTGCGCTTCCCGCCGGCTGATTTTCTTCCACCTTCTGGTAGACACACTCTATCCCAGTTCTGAGGGCTTTATCCCCTGAGCAACCGACCCGGTGGTGCTATCCATCCCCACTCTACAGAGGGTGGGGAATTCCGCACGTTTTGTTAGGCTAGCTCAGTTTTGGCCCCACAGAGCTCAGGAACTTGGAGCGAACCTCAGACTACCTTTGGGCAGAATCCTGCCGCCTATACTTGATGGGGGCAGTTCGGGGAAGGAACATGGCAGAGCGGGAGCTATCGGTAGCGATCTTGGCAGCGGGCAAGGGCACCCGGATGCGATCACGGCTGCCCAAGGTGCTGCACAAGCTGGGATCCCTGTCTTTGATCGAGCGGCTGCTGCGCACGGTGCTAACCTTGAAACCCCACCGCTGTCTGGTGATTGTGGGTTATGAACAGGAGCAGGTGCGCCAAGCCCTGCGGGAGTACCCGGTTGAATTTGTGGAGCAGGCCCAGCAATTGGGCACCGGACACGCCGTTCAACAGCTGTTGCCCGTCCTGGGCGGTTTTCAGGGGGATCTGCTGGTGATCAACGGGGATGTGCCCCTGCTGCGGGCAGAAACCCTGCAAGCTCTGGTGGAGCGCCACCGCCAGATGAACCCAGAGGTAACCTTGCTCTCGGCTCAGGTGGCGGATCCCTATGGCTATGGACGGGTGTTCTGCGATGCCCAACAGCGAGTGCTGGAACTGGTGGAAGAGCGAGACTGCACCCCAGCCCAACGGCAAAATCGCCGCATCAACAGTGGGGTGTATTGTTTTCACTGGCCGGCTCTGGCTCAGGTTTTGCCCCATCTCAATCGCAACAACGCGCAGCAGGAGTACTACCTAACGGATGCCGTCAAGCGGGTGGGCAAAGCCATCGCTCTGGATGTTGCCGATCCGCAAGAAATTGTGGGCGTCAACGACCGCCGCCAACTGGCCCAGGCGTACCAGATTTTGCAGGATCGCCTCAAGGAAGCCTGGATGGAAGCCGGGGTCACCTTTGTGGATCCCGACAGCAGCAGCCTCGAGGAAACGGTGGAATTGGCCCCCGATGTGGTGATCGAGCCCCAAACCCATCTGCGAGGGGTGTGCCGCATTGGCTCGGGAACCCGCCTGGGGCCGGGCAGTTGGATCGAGTCCAGCGAGATTGGATCTGGGTGTCACATTCTCTACTCGGTGGTCAGCCACAGCCGCATCGGCAACCACGTCTGGATAGGCCCCTACGCCCACGTGCGCCCCCACAGCCAGATTGGGGATCATTGCCGCATCGGCAACTTTGTGGAAACCAAAAATACCCAGATTGGATCCCACAGCAATGCCGCCCACTTGGCCTACCTGGGCGATGCCAAGCTGGGATCCCAGGTCAACATCGGCGCGGGCACCATCATCGCCAACTACGACGGCCAGCAAAAGCACTTTACCGAAATTGGGGATCGCAGCAAAACAGGCGCCAACTCGGTTCTGGTGGCTCCTTTGCAGGTGGGATCCAATGTCACCATTGCCGCCGGCTCCACCATCCCTGCCCGCTACCCCCTGCCGGATGACTGCTTGGTGATCGCTCGCTCCCGCCCGGTGGTTAAGCCCGGCTGGCGACCCGGGATCCGCTCCTCCCGCCGCCAAGAGCTCCAGCCCATGCCGCCGGGATCCCTCAAGATTTATCCCTTGCGCCTCTTCCCCGGCCAAGATCTCAAGCAGGAACTAGAGCGATTGGCCCGGCAGCAGCCCTTGCAAGCGGGGTTTGTCCTCAGCGCCGTCGGCAGCCTTAGCCAAGCCACCCTGCGCCTGGCCGACCAAATGGGGGATCACCTGTTGTCGGAACGCCTGGAGATCCTGGCCCTGAGTGGATCCCTGTGCCCTGACGGAGTCCATCTCCATCTCACCGTTGCCGATGCCCGAGGCCAAACCTGGGGGGGACACCTGCGCCCCGGCTGCCTCATCTACACCACCGCCGAAATTGTCCTCGCCGACAGCCCGGAGTATCGCTTCTCCCGTCAACCGGATCCGGCCACCGGCTACCTGGAGTTGCACATCCAACCCGTGGCAGGGGATCCCTGCTGGCCGTCCCCACCCCCCCAACCCCAGCAAAACCAGCAGACAAAACCAGAGGCTGACAGCAGTAGGCCGAAAACCTTACAGTAGTCAACATGAGTTACCTAAAGCTAAAGGGGGCTTGTGAGCGCCAAGCCGAAAGCTTCACGGAACTCATGGACGCTTTGCGGTGTGGCGGGCATGTTACTGGGTTTTCGGACGCAACTCATTCTTAACCGCAAGCAAACAACTCTAGCCGCCCAACACGCTGGGGTAGCCCGCCACGCCTATAACTGGGGCTTAGAAGTCTGTCGGCAAGCCCTGGAGAACCAGCAAAAACTTCCCACCGCCATTGACCTGCACAAGCGCCTGGTAGCTGAAGTGAAGCAAGCGCATCCCTGGTACTACCAGGTCTCCAAATGCGCCCCTCAGCAGGCATTACGCAACTTGGAGCAAGCCCTTAAGCGCTGGCGGGGTGGGTTGGGGAAGTTTCCCCGCTTCAAACGCAAGGGAGTGCGAGACAGCTTTTACTTGGAAGGTAGCATCCGCATCTCTGGTGACCGCATCAAGGTACCTATCCTTGGTTGGTTACGCTGTGCGGAGCTGCTCCCCACTGCCACACCCAAGAACGTGGTCATTAGTCTTCGCGCTGGACATTGGTATGTCTCCTTCAAGTATGAAGCTCCGGCGCCTCAGGTGGAGAAGACCGGGGAAGTTGTGGGAGTAGACTTAGGTATCAATCGCTTGGCCACCTGTTCCGACGGGGAAGTATTCGAGAATCCAAAGCCCTATTACAAAGCGAAGAAGCGTCTGGCCAGGCTGCAACGGCGACTGAGTCGTAAGCAGAAGGGATCCGCTAACCGTAAGAAGGCAGTAGCACAGCTCGCTAAGGCCCATAAGCGGGTGGCAGACATTCGGCAAGACAATCTGCACAAGCTAACGACCTACCTGGCCAAGAAATATCGGGTAGTGGTGATTGAGGACTTGCAGGTGAAGAACCTGCTTAAGAACCACAAGCTGGCAGGAGCGCTGTCAGATTGTGGCTTTTACGAGTTTCGGCGACAGCTAGAGTATAAGGCCCGGCTCTACGGCTGTCAGGTGGTGGTGGCGGATAGGTTTTATCCGTCCAGCCAACTGTGTTCAGGGTGTGGGCACCGACAGAAGATGCCACTGCAGGAAAGGGTGTTTTGCTGCCCGTGTTGTGGTCTGGGGATAGACCGCGACCGCAATGCAGCGCTGAACCTGGTGCGGTGGTATTTTGAGTGCTACTTAAAGCGCTCAACTACCCCAAGCTCTGGGGAAAGAGACGCCTGTGGAGATTCCTCTGGCGGGGTGGTAAGCCTGAAGCTTACTACCAGTCACGAGTCGTGGAAGCAGGAAGAAAGCAGAGACGCGACAGGCACTGAACACTCTGGAAGTGTTTGTTAGCGTTTCGTAGGTCTTTCGGAGCGGTCATCAGTACCCCGTTGAGCAGCCAGAAATTGTTAAGCTTAACGCACGGATGGCAGTATCCGGCCATGCCCCGAGTGACAACTGCTGACGATCTGCTGACAGAATATGCCTCTGGCGAGCGCAACTTTCAAGAATCCAACCTGGTGGGGGTGGACTTGGTGCGCTCCAACTTGCAAGGGGTGAATCTGAGAGGGGCCAACCTCTCCTTTGGCAAGCTGAGTGGCATTAACCTGCAGGAAGCCGATTTGCGCGGCGCCGATCTCAGCTCGGCCAACTTGATGGGGGCCAACCTCCGCGGGGCCAATCTTTGGGAAGCCAACTTGATCGGCGCGGATCTCAGCTTTGCCGACTTGCGGGAAGCCAACTTGCACGGTGCCTACCTTTGGGAAGCCAAGCTAACCCGTGCACAACTGCAGGGAGCCGATCTGAGCGGGGCAAAAATCGGCGGAGCAGTGCTGACCGGCGCTGACCTCAGCGGAGCCACCCTACCCGACGGGAGTGTGCGGGCTTGAGCCACCCCCCCAGCAGACAAGGCAGAATGGAACTGTTGCGACGGGATCCCTGATGTTGCTGCTGTTCAACTTGGTCTTGACACTGCTGCTGGCTGTGGGAGTGGCAGTCCTGGCCGGACAAAACCCCACCACCCTGACTGTACACTTCTTGATGTGGCGCTCGGTGGAGCTGCCCTTGGGATTCCTCATCGCCGTGGCCGTCGGCCTGGGCCTGTTGACGGTGGGGCTGGGCTCTCTCCTCTGGCCTGGGCGCAGCTTTTCTGCCACCGCCCGCCAATTACAGGAACGGGTGCGCCAACTGGAAATGCAGGATCAACCGCCCCAATAACGGCCAATTCCCAAAGGGATCCCTCTGCTTTCTGGCTTTGGCTCAACAGCTTCGATCCCCTGCAATTCTATAGTTGACTTGACAATCTTGTCGCTGGCCCTAGGGAAAGCATGCTGGAATGGCCCACCGATGCGAGACTGGGCGTAAGCTGAGATCAGGATCCCTTCGCCGTCTGCTTGAGCAGTGCGTATCTCCAACCGTAACCATGGCTTATTTCCAACCTACTTCCCCGGATAGCTCTCCCCAAGACCCACGGGCCCTGCGCAAAGCCCTGCGCGGATCCAGCACCTACTTTGCCAAGGGATTTGAAGAACACAAGGATCAGGCTCAACTGGAGCTGCAAACCACCTACAAAAGCCCCCTTGTGGAGCAAATCCGCGCCCAGGCTTACCGCTATCAGCGGGGCGACATTACCATTCACCTGGCCAGGGCCTTTGGCTTTTGCTGGGGCGTGGAACGGGCGGTGGAATATGCTTATGAAGCGCGGCGACGCTTTCCGGATCGGCAACTGTGGATCACCAACGAGATCATCCACAACCCTCTGGTAAACCAGCACCTGAAGGAGATGGGGATCCGCTTTGTGGAGAAAGGCCCGGACGGCAAGAAGGACTTTTCTCAGATCCGGCCCCAAGATGTGGTGATCTGGCCTGCTTTTGGGGCAAGTGCATCGGAAATGGCGTTTTTTCGGTCGCAGGGCAATGAGATTGTCGATACCACCTGCCCCTGGGTTTCCCGCGTGTGGAACCAAGTGGACAAGCACCGCGCGGCTCAATTCACCTCTGTGATCCACGGCAAGTACAACCACGAGGAAACCGTAGCCACCAGCTCCTTTGCCGAAAAATATCTGGTGGTGCTGAACCTGGAAGAAGCAGAATGGGTCGCCCGCTACATTTTGCAAGGCGGAGATGCGGCAGAATTTCGGCGGCGCTTTGGCAAGGCCACTTCCCCCGGTTTTGATCCGGATCGCGATCTAGAGCGGATCGGCATCGCCAACCAAACCACCATGCTAGAGGGGGAGACCCGCGCCATTGCCAAGCTGTTTGAGACCACCATGCTGCGCAAATATGGCCCCCAGGAGTTGGACAATCACTTCATGAGCTTCAACACCATCTGCAATGCCACCCAAGAGCGGCAGGATGCCATGTTCGAGCTGCTCGAGCAGCCTTTGGATGTGGTGGTGGTGATCGGGGGGTTTAATTCCTCGAATACCACCCACCTGCAGGAAATTGCCCTGGCCAAGGGCTTGCCTTCCTTCCACATCGATGGCCCCGACTGCATCCAACCCAACAACCGCATCCGTCACAAGCCTCTTCACCAAGACCCGACGGTTACCGAAGGGTGGCTACCCGATGGGCCGGTGCAAATCGGCATTACCTCCGGTGCCTCTACCCCAGACCGCGTTGTTGAAGAGGTGATTCAACGCATCTTCGCCCTGCGTGAAGAACCTCGGCGGATCCCTGCCTAGGGATCCCTTCCCTCTCCCTCTTGAGCGTGCTCAACACCCTTTTTCAGGTTTATCCTCCCTTGCTGGGCTGGACGCTGCTGGGTTTTTTTCTCCAGAAGGGGCTGCCCGGCGACTGGAAGCGTTGGCTGGATCCCCACGCCTTGGGGCGATTCATGTTTTGGGTGGGAGTGCCCCTCAGCATTGTTGGGTTTATGCAGGGAGTGGATCTGTCGGGTCAAATCTGGGTTGCTCCCCTGATCTGCTGGCTGTCGGTGGGGCTGGGGTTTGCCTTGACCAGCGCTTGGCTGTGGTGGCAGCGCCACAACTGTTGGAGCAGTGCCCAGCAGGGCAGCTTTCACCTAACCGCCACCCTGGGGAACACCGGGTATTTGGGCTATCCCATCTGTCTGGCTGTGGCCGGAAGGGCTTACTTTGGCTGGGCCCTGTTCTATGATCTGCTGGGCACTCTGTTCATGGCCTACGGGTTTGGCGTGTGGGTGGCCAGCCGCCACGGCAGTTCCCATGCCCAACCTTGGCAGGTGGGCCTCCACATTTTGCGCACCCCTGCTCTTTGGTCTTTTGCTATGGGCCTACTGCTGACCCGCGAACCCCTGCCGGGTTGGCTCTCTCAAGGGTTGGCGGCTTTTGCCTGGAGCATGATCCCGCTCAGTTTGATGATCCTGGGGATGCGGCTGGCCCAGGTGAAGCGCTGGGGATCCTTTCTTGCCGCCGGAGTGGCCCTCTTGATCAAAATTGTGATTGTGCCGCTCTTGGTGGGAATCGGCCTTGCCTTCACCCCCTACCCGCCTCTGGCCAAGCTGGTGCTGGTCCTGCAGAGCGGTATGCCCCCCGCCATCGCCACCCTGGTGCTCACGGAAGAATACGACTTGGATCGGGAAATTACCGTAACTGCCTTGGCCGTGGGGTACTTAGCCGCCTTGCTGACCTTGCCCCTCTGGCTGGGACTCTGGGGATCCTAATAGGCCAGGTGAGACAACGTCTGCTCTAGGTAGCGATGCACCAGTTGATCCAGCTCAGTTTCCTGGCCAGGCGGCTCCTGTCCCTGTAGCCATCCTCGAAAACCCGAGCTTTCCACAATGGCCTGCCGCAACGGCTTCCAAACCGCTTGCGTGCGCAGTGCTGTGAGGGCCTCTGGCTCGCTGGAGTGCTCCGCACCGCTGTTGCGAGCGTGAACGGAGCTGAGAGCAGGATTGGTCATGAGAGGAAGGTGAGCAGGAGTGATTCACCCTCAGAATAACTCGGATCCCAGTTGGCTTTGGCTCTCTGGGATACAAATCTCCCCCTCTGTTCTGAACAAGCCTTCTCTCAATCGCTCAGGCAAAACCAATCCATCACCATCAACCAACTGGCGCAAGAGGCCCAGGGATCCCTAAACAAACAGTTGGCTGCGCTGCTCGACCCGCAAAGTTGGCCCCAAGGCATTGAGAAGAGAGACGCCGTAGCTGCGGGCAATGATGCGGCTATCCAAAATGGCCACCCATCGGGTGGATGAGCTGGAATCTTCTCCCGAATCAGAGCTTTGCCGCAGAGGCGCAACAGCCCGTTGCAACTGGGCAGCGGCCACCGGCAAAAGGTACTGACGGAACCAGTCCTGCTGGGTGCGTTGCAGATATTGCACCCGTCCGGCCACCCTTGGGTCTTCCACAGAAGGGAAAGGCAAAGTGGCGATCACCATCAGCTCAGGGCGCGGCAAGCCGGCCTTGTGGTGCAGCCAGTAGGGCCAGTCGCAGACCAAAATGCCCTTTTCGCCGGGGAACGGGCTGTTTACCCGCACCCGTGAGCCGAATTCGGCAGCCAAAGCCGCTCCCACCTGTGCTTGCAGAGGCTGATCCGACACCAACACCACCACAAAGCCTTGCGCTTGAGGGATCAGCTTTTTCAGCTCTTGCAGCAGGTGATCCCGAAATAGAGGGCTGTTGGGCAAGGGCAGGCGCGGCAAGTAGAGGGACAGCTCCGCCCCGCCGGAACGGGGCCAACCCTCGCCTGAGGCAAACCGCAACGGCGTCAGATCCGGCAAGCCCAACCGTCGCCGGTAGGTTTCCGCCTGGCGATCCAGATCCAGCGCTTCCCCAATAATCACCACCGGCTGTGTGGCCCAAATGGGGGCCAGCCAATCGTGCAGAGCCGCCGGGCTGTGGTGAAGGGTGAGGCGACCGGTTTCTCGGTCGGTTTCGGCCCACCAAATCCATTTGGAGACGGGATCCCCCTCAGAGCTGAGCCGCCGGCGGATTTGATCCCAGGGATCCGGCAGCCAGCCGGGGTAGCCTGTCACCAAAGACAGCACAGCATCCAGGTGAACCTGTTCATCCGCATGAAGCAGACAGCGGGAAAGAGGCCGCCGCAAAAGCTGAAGGGACAAATTGACCTGAACCTGGGAGAGCTGCTCCGCCTCGGCAGGGAAGATTTGCCGGAGCTGTTGCCAATGGCTGGCTTCCAGGGTCACCGTTAGCGCCTGGTAGGCCCAATCTTCCAGGTCTTCGGCTCCATCCAGGATCAGAGGGATCCCTGTCGGCACTTGCGAGGATCCCTTTCTCAAGCGAGCTTGCAGCCAATCCAGGGGATCCACCAACAGCAACCCCTGGAAATCGGGATCCGGCCAACGGTCTTTTTGCAGGACGGGCTTATGCAACTGCAGGGTGTGCTGTAGCCAGGGGATCTCTTCCCCCAAAATTTGCGCCTGCACAGGAGCTGTAGCGCAGAGCAAGGTGGGGTTGGGCCACATCAGGGCCGGCAGCAGATAACTGAGGCGGTGCTGACCCCCAGCAGGCACCTGGATCAAGGTGCTGCGACCCAACCGCAACCCTCGCGCCACCATGCGAGCCATCGTCAACTGGTGGGGCCACAGGGCTTCGGGAGACTGCCGCAAAAGCTGCCGCAACTGTTGGTGGACTTCAACCTCAATCACAGTTCAGTACGCCGGGGGTCTGCCACAGACGGTAGGGTGAACTAGCCTATTCTAGGGTAGAGAAGAAAACCAAAGCCCATCTCTGGGGTGAGCGATGTCTCTTCTAGCTGCTGTTTCCACGGGATCCCTGCTTCTGGATCGCTCCGGGTGGGGCCGTTTGCACATGAAGGGATCCCCAGGCTTGGACTATCTGCACAACCGAAGCACCCAAAATCTGAAGGCCCTCAAGCCAGGGCAGGGGGCCGACACGGTTTTCGTGACCCCCACCGCCGGCATCCTGGATTTGGCAACGGTGTACGTGGGAGAAGAAGACTGCTGGATCTGGACTTCGCCCCAGCGGCGCAGCCTGCTGATGCAGAGTTTGGGGCGTATGCTGCCTTTGGTGCGGGGAGCAGAGTTGAAAGATGAGACGGACCAGACCTTTGGTTTTGGGTTGCTCGGCCCCCAGAGTCAGGCTCTCCTGGAGCAAGTGGTGAGCTCAGAAGAGATCCCGACCAGGCTCAATGAGCACTGCGCCGTGGAGATCCAGGGGATCCCTGTCCATCTGGCTTGTGGCACGGGTCTTGCCCAGCCGGGGTTTACCCTCTGGGGCACCATTGACCAGAAAGTCGCTCTTGAAGAATGCTTGCTCCAAGCCGGAGCCAAGCTGGCCCCACCTGAGCTGTGGGAAGTCCTCCGCCTAGAAGCGGGTCGCCCCGCCGCCGACCGAGAGCTGACCTCAGACTACAACCCCCTAGAAGCCGGCCTGTGGCGAGCTGTTTCCCTTGACAAAGGTTGCTACGTTGGCCAGGAAGTCTTGGCCAAGCAGGTAACCTACCGGCGCATTCGGCAAACTTTGTGGGGGATCCGCCTCCAAGGAGAAGCTCATCCTGGCACAGAGATTTTGCGGCAGGGGGAAAAGATTGGGCTGCTGACCAGTGCAGGCCTAACTTCGCAAGAGTACCTGGGATTGGGATACGTGCGCACCAAATTCAATCCTGCCGAGGGGCTGGAAGTAGAAGTCGGCTCAGTGCCAGGAGTGCTGACCCGAATGCCGTTTTCCAGCTTCCCGCCTATTGTCTAGGATTGTTTTTGCGGCAGAGACCTCCCCTCTCCCGCTTCAAGGGAGAAACGCGGGCAAAGGATCCAGAACTTATAGGTCAAAGTGGCGGCGAAAGCGGGGATCCCGTCGATCCTTTTTGCGTCGGTTACAGGTTTTGCACAACGTTTGCAGATTGCTGATGTCGTTGCTGCCCCCTTGGGCAATGGGGATGATGTGATCGATCTGAAGCTGAACCTCTGGGGGCGACTTTCCGCAACCGCGACAACGGAAGCCGTCTCTTTGGAAAACATACTCCCGCACGGCTGCTGGAATTAGAATCCTTTCGCCGGATTTTCTTTCTTTCATCGTTATTCATCCATACTGCGAAGATCGTCCAGTGGAGACTTTTCATCTAGAGGTTCTAATATCTCTTGGTCGGGTTCTTTTATCAGAAATTCAGGATTGTCAGGATAAAAGTCAATCGTAACTTCTACTCTTACTTTTACTCTACCGGTCTGCCAACCGTTAGTTTTAGGAGAAAGAATCGAGCATGGAACTCCTTTATGGAAAAAATGAACCTGATCTTCATAGGGAATACCTGTTTGTATCTCAGACGAACTCAAGTGACTGTTTAGTCCGCTTCCCATTTGGTCAAACCTCAGGAAATAAGAATTGATAGAATCGCAAAGCTTGGAAATCATGTAGACTTTCTGCTTATTGTTCTTGTTGATAAAAGTGATAACTCCGTCTCCCAGTTGGCTAAGATTAATGGATGTTTTTGTCATCTTATCGACCTCAAGACATAGAGACAACTTGAACAGCCCGTAAATCATCCAGTATAGAATCCTCTAGTTTTCTGGGAGCGCTATCTCCAGAATCTCTATATGGGTCATCAGGAACAAACTCGAGATAAACTTTGACTGATATCTTGCCAGAGATCCACGACTTTCTGGGCTGTAAGACTCTAGATTCTATTCCATCCACGAGCATTCTAATGTCCGCATAAACCTTTCTTGATTGAAGGTAACCGTTTGTCTGGAAAATATCTGAAAGAAGGTAATTAATAATTGCACTATGCAAGCTACTTGGAAGGTAAACTTGATCACCAATCTCAACAACAGTTTCTCTATCATTTCATTTGCTCTGAAAACTAGTCGGATCGGCCACAGCATTGTCTCCTATTGCTCACAGACTTTACTGACTGACATCTCCCCGAATGTCATCCAAAGGCGATCTACTGCTCCCTGATCCCGTTTCTTCTGGCTCAAACTCAACCACTAGTCTCATCCTAACTCTACCAGCAATCCACGGTGAGCCAGGACGTAAGAGTTTAGCAGGAATTCCTTTCACGTTAGTTATTCCGTTCAAGTTGCTCCATAGAATCGAGACTCCCTTTTCGCTAAGTTTGCTGGATAAGTAGGATCTGATACTCTCATAAACAATCTCTGAGTACACCTGAGCAAACTCTTGCGAGTAGATTAGGCGTCCTCCTATATCAATGACAGTATTTTGGAAAATATCTAGCTCAACAAAGCACTCCTGAGATTGATCATTACTTGACACTTGCCCAACCCCCTCTATGTCTCTCTGGCTTAGGCTAGCTCTCACTTTCGCGAAGGTCATCCAGAGGGGATCCGCTGCTGCTCTCTGAGCCTGTATCCTCTGGCTCAAACTCTACAGTGATCCGCAATCTGACTCTGCCTTTTTCCCAATCCTTCTTGCCCGGCACCAAGAGTTGACAAGCAAGTCCCTGCCCAAACCACTTCGCTTCTTGCAACAATTTTTCTTCTGGCTTGGGAGCAAGAAGGCTACTGGCAATGTTGAGCAAGTCTTCCGGCGGCAGGATCCCTGAGGATCTCAAGGCCGCAATGAACAAGCGATGCAGCTCTTCTTTCTTGGTCAAGTCCTCTTGGGCTGCTTTGACCAAGTTGGCAACCTTGAAAGTTTTCTCCCCTACGGAGAGGATCCCTTCTGGGTGCTGCTGTAGAGGTATCGATTTGGATCCCATGACTTTATCTGGATCAAGTGAAAGGCCAAAAACAAAGACAAGCCGCTCTATCTCAAATCATCGAGAATGCTATCCAACTCTGGAAAACTCTCGTCTATGGGTGTAGAACGACCAAGAGCGACTGCTTCGCTTGCATTGCTGTCACCTACTTGCTGTTCAGGAAGACTTGCCAAAATTTGAACTGACTCACCAACAGAGGAAGGTTCAGGACGAGTAATCAAGGGCAGCATCTCACGATTGAGGCCCAAAGCTTGCAAGCAGAGGTTGATCCCAGAAACAGCTTGGTTATACTTGTCTATGCTTGCCTCCAGTTCTTTCAGCCGCTGTTGGTTAAGCGCAATTTTCTCTTCAGCCTCTTTTCTGAGAGTTGCTTCCATGAACTGCTTTGCTTCTGGGTACTTTTGTAAAATCTCGTCGGCTACTTGCTTGGCAACCGGCAATAGTTGAGTTTTTAGAGTGTTGTTGGTCTCTTGTCGGAAGCTAGAACGCACTGTCTGGTTAATTTTCGGCTCGAAGTCAAGCTTAAGTAATTGTCGGATTCCAGGCTCTGCGTCGCGAATAGCAGAGATGTCATAAGATTGGCTGGTTTGCTTTAGGACTTCTCGAAACTGGTAGATCGAGAATGTTCCTTCGTCATAGAAGCGGGGGCTTTCTCTGAGGTAGCGGTCGCACTCTTTTCGGGCACCATTGACAAGAGAACTCAAAGTTACCTCCTTAACCAAAAGAAGCTTTTTCTCCAAGTCCCCATCGGATCCCAGTAGGCGAAACAACTGCCTGTAGTAGCTCGAGCTGCGAACTTCATCAACAAGGCGACGAAAGAAGTTCTCTACAAGCGTGCTGGCTGATTCTACCAGGATGTCTTCTAGATGGTTGGATAAATAGTAAAAGGCTTCGACCAATACAGCTAAGAATGGAGCTGTGGAGTTGCGGGGACGAATGCGAACGGCTTGACTGTAAACATTGTCCAACGAAAAAGTATCCAAAAGCTCATCTAGCCTCCGTACCATCCTAGCCTGCAATTTACGGAAATCGTTCTCAAATTCTTTGTTTTCTCCGTTAATAACTTTATTGACTACTGTCTGGATATGCTCGTCAAACTCTCGGCCAATACTGGCTAGCTGCTGATTGATCAGCGTCAGCTCATAGGAAATCATGCTGTCAATCTCTTTGGGCTGGCTATCAATGTCTCGGTAGAGATCTAGATAGGACTTCCTCATCTCGATGCAGAGAGGTTGCAAATCATCGGCCAGCGCGGAAAATAGCTGTGGCCGTTTTTCTTCCGTTAAGTAACGAGTGATCCCAGCCCGAAAGTCTTCAATACCGCTATCTTTAATCATATACTCAATCAAAGGTTTTCCCCACTCCCTCAGAATCCGAACGTAGTTATTTATGGGTGTGTCGTACCCATGTACAGAAGGGCGGAACGGGGATCCAACCAACCTACCTGACGTGCAGTACTTGTTAAACTCGCTGACAAACTGGGGCGTTTCTTCCTCACCACCCAATTCTTTGATGCTTTCTGAAAAAATCGTATCCAGTCCAAATCGATCCTCAGGGGTAGTTGTCTTGATCTGGGAACCATAGAAGCCAAGAAGGCCGCTCGTCTTGAATATGCGGAGCTGACGAAATTGCTGGTCGATAATGTTTTCTAGTCTCTGCTTTAGTTGTGCGTTGTACCAAGTCTCATCAATCCGGTTAAACACATAGAAGACGCGATCCCTGATGCTGTCATTACCTTGAATGTGTTCAATAAGTTCTGTCTCTTCCTTGGTTAGTTCGCCTGTTGCAGCACATTTGAGAACGCAAACAACTGCAGACGTATCCGGATCGGCAATTTTTCGATAGGTGCGCTCTGCATCTGCTTTGACTGGAGCATCGATCCCAGGAGTATCGACAATAACGTTTCCATCTTCCAGCAAGGGGTGGTGGCAATAGTATTCCACCTTTCGCAAAACTGCGCTATTGGCACCGCGCCGGGCAAAACCCGCAGCTTCCCTTAGGTTGCCGAAGTTGAGCTGCTCCATCGAGAAGACTTTGTTCTCGGTAGGGTGAATTTTGTCCCGGTTCTGCTGGAAACCTGTAATCAACAAGCGAAGTGCATCCGCCTGCTTCGCCCGCTCTGACTTGCTTTTGCCTCCCTCCTGCTGAATAATAGCCTCAGCACGCTCCTTCAGGGGATTCAGTGCAGTGTCTTCCAGCCTGCTGAGTGACGGAGCCAAGTTTAGGAAAGCGCAGAAGGCGGTCATCTGTTCTTGCACTTCCTGCTCGCTAAGAAAAGTGAGCACTACCCTCTCCGCATTTGGCTCTGCGTAGGCGATGTAGCACTCTGTCCCTGTGGCGTGCCCTTCGGCGCTGTAGAGAAGCTCTCTTTCTAAGAGGGCATTGATTAGCATAGACTTGCCAGCACTGAAAGCACCGGCAAAGACAATCTCGAAGGTTGGAGAAATAGCTTTGCTGAGGGAAGCTTGAATCCGAGTGGTATCTTGCTTGCCTGAAAAAGTGGAATCCTGATGCCAGAGTTGCAGGATAGCTTCAACCTGCTCTTTCAAGTTCTCACACTGAGGCAGGAGCTTTACAGACATAAGAGAGCAATCTCCACAGAGGCTGCTGGGATTATAACTTGCCTATGCTTGAGGTGAGGATTCCTACAGCAATTTTCTTCAGTGCTGGAGCTGTTCGAGATTTCGACCTAAGTCTAAGTCCAGATACCTACCTGAGCTCTTGAGTGAGAGCAAGGTTCTTTGTTGGCCAATACCGGGAAACTTCGCTGCCATCGTGACCCTCTCCGCCAGCATCCCAGATCTGGCAACGACGTATATGGATCCCAAGCCGGAGCGGAGCTGGCCCTGACAGAATTTTTGGGAATCTCTGTGCCCAGAAGCTGGTCATCCCGCCACCGAGCAAGAGCTGGCTCCAGACTACAGACTCCAAAAGGCAGTCTTGTGGCAGGCTGCTTCCCTTGGCAAAAGTTGCTGTATTGGCCAGGAAGTCTTGGCCAAGGGAGTGATGTATGGACACCCTGTGGGGGATCCGTCCTGGCGCAGAGGTTTTGCGGCAGGGGGAAAGGATTGGTCTGCTGGCTGGTGCTGGCTTGACTTCGTGGGGGTGCCTGGGATTGTGAGCCAAGAAAGAAATTCTTAAAAAGCTTTCGCCAGACGCAAAACCGCATTTAGGATTGGCTTCTAGGGTTCGTTAGCGAGTAACCTGCACCCTCGTTTTCAGAATCATCTGCTACCGAACCCGCTGCGTCTTGTCAGCCCAACCGATTTCTTCAGTGCAGGCTGCTTGAACCGTTGGCTTAATGTTCTGCCTTCAACTGCGATGGACTCTTCGATCTCTCAATCCCAACCTTCTTCCCGGCGGGATCCCGTGCCTTCGGGCAAGCTTTCCCGGCGCATGGGGCAAGCCCTACTGGGGTTAGCATTGGCCACTTGGCTGTTAATGGGGTTGGGCAGTGCCACCCGCGTCATGAATGCTGGGCTGTCTTGTCCAGATTGGCCCCTTTGCTACGGGGCAATTGTGCCCAGCCAGCAGATGAACCTGCAAGTCTTTTTGGAATGGTTTCACCGCATGGTGGCTTCTGGGGTAGGCTTGGCTACGCTGGTTCTGATGGGGTTTGCTTGGCTGAAGCGTCAGGCATTGCCCACTTGGCTGCCCTGGGGTTTGAGTTTGGCTTTTGCCCTGGTCTTGGTGCAAGGGATCCTGGGTGGGCTGACGGTCACGGAGCTGCTGCGCTTTGACATTGTGACGGCCCACTTGGGCACGGGCCTGCTGTTTTTTGCCACTTTGCTCACCCTGGGATTACTGAT
Source organism: Synechococcus sp. R55.2 (assembly GCF_047462075.1). NCBI lineage: Bacteria > Bacillati > Cyanobacteriota > Cyanophyceae > Synechococcales > Synechococcaceae > Synechococcus > Synechococcus sp. R55.2. The sequence continues at coordinate 12,101 of NZ_JANSIH010000169.1, read as the reverse complement.
CTGGACAAGAGCCGGTTCTAAGGACTCCATCCTGCCGCTGCGACTGGGTGAAGGGCCATTTTCCGTCGGCTACTTGCCTTGGCTGGGCTTGGGGGCGGTGCTGCTGGTATATGTCCAGAGCCTTCTGGGCGCCTTGGTGGCCTCCCAATGGGCTTTGCATCAATGCTTTGCTGCCGGCGAGCTGTGCTGGGTGATGAATAGCCACTTGCTGGGGGTTGCTCCGGCCACCCTTGGGGTGTTGGCGGTAGCGGTGGCCACCGGGCTGCGGCGCAAGCGGATCCCCCGCCTTCTCAAGTTCTTGGGCCATGGGTCTGTTGGCCTGCTGTTGGCCCAGGTGGGGATCGGTGTTTTGACCTATCATTACCGGCTGCAGGTAGAACCCCTAACGGTGGCCCATCAGATGATGGGGGCAGCTTTGCTGGCCTGTCTGCTGGGTTTTACGGTGCTGGCCTGGCGAATGCGAACCCAGGGGGAAGAAGGCCAGTGGATGGCCATGACCGCAGAAATGACCGGTGAGTGAATTTCATGCAAGATAGCGTTTTAGTCGACCGTCAGGCTTCCTACCAGAACCCGATGGGGGGGATCCCCTCTGAGCAGAGCCCATGTGCTCTGGGGTGCGAGCGCCAGGCGCTTGTCCAGGTTTTGCACAGCTACAGCCAGTTGGTGAAGCCCAAGATCATCGCCCTCTTGCTGATGACGACGGCTGGGGCCATGTGGATGGCAGGCAACACCGACCCGTTCAGGTTTTTCATCACCCTTTTGGGGGGAGGAATGGCGGCGGCGGCAGCCAACGTCATCAACATGGTGTATGACACCGATATCGATCGGATGATGGAGCGAACCCGCCATCGTCCCCTGCCTTCCGGTCGAATCCGGGCGCGGGATGCTCTGATTTTTTCGGGGATCCTAGCTTTGGCTGCCTTTGGGTTGTTGGCTATTTTCACCAACCTGCTGGCTGCCGGTTTGGCCATGGTGGGGATCCTGGTGTACGTGGGGGTCTACACCCACTGGCTGAAGCGCTCCAGCACGCAGAACATCGTCATCGGTGGAGCGGCAGGAGCCATCCCGCCTTTGGTGGGCTGGGCAGCGACCACAGGTGAGCTGAGTTGGGCTGCCTGGGTGATGTTTGCCATTATCTTTTTGTGGACTCCACCCCACTTCTGGGCTTTGGCCATTCTGAAGCGGGAAGACTACGCTCGCGCGGGGGTGCCGATGCTGCCGGTGGTCGCGGGCGAAAGGATCACTGCCGCGCAGATTTTGCTCTACGCGCTGCTGATGGTTCCGGTCAGCCTGTTGCTGGTTTACCCATTGGGAATGCTGGGATCCTTTTATCTGAGCGTCGCGGCGCTGCTGGGATCCCTCTTGGTTTGGAAGGCGGTGCAGTTGCTGCAGGATCCCTGCAATCGAGATCGGGCAGCCTCGCTCTTCACGTTTGCCAACCTATACTTGCTGCTGCTCTGTGGAGCCATGGGTCTGGATAGGTGGTCGTTAACCCACATCCTCTGGAGCCAGGCCACTGCGTCCCTCCAAGGGATTTACACCACCCTCATAGCGCTGGCCAGCTGACTTGCGCGAATGGGGGATCCCTGGGTTGATAACCCCCGTTGGCCAGCCGGTTTTTCCTCAAAATTGCGGCCCATTCTCAGAGAGTGACACTCCATACCGTGCAGGGTAGAATGAGCTGATCATTAGCCAAGCAAGACACACCCGGCCATGACCAATGAGGAAATTGAGACGCGGTTTGTCCAGTTGGCCGAAGCTGTGACCAGGGTGGCCAATACAGTTGCCCAGGTTACCGATGCTCAGCTTGCCTTGCAGACTCTTTCGGGGCGTCTCGCTGAGGTTGTCCTGGAATTGCGGCAGGAAGTGCGGGAATTGCGGCAGGAGCTGAGAGAATTGAGGCAGCGGCAGGCTGAATCGGATCAACGCTTTGAGGTTCTCCTTCAGGAAATCCGCTTCTTAATCCGCCGTCAGGGAGAGGGGCAAGCGTGAGTTGGGAAATCGCCTGGTGGAAGCCCCTGAGATAGGTCAGGATCCTCTCCGTGGAAAGGATGAAAACAGCGGAGGATCCCTTGCTGCCTAAGGTTTGCTCCCAAGCAGAATACTTTCATTATTTCAAACAGCAATGAAACGGCTTGCTGCGTCGATCCCTAACTCCCCTCTCCCAGGGGGAGAGAAGCCGGAGGTGAGGGAAGGCCGCCTTACAGGAGAGGAGTTGGGGGTAGATTTTGCCGAGCCTTTGTGGACACTTAAGAAGCCCAGAAGCCTTGCTGGATAGGACTGTCTGGGCTTGGGGAGATGTTGCTGAACCGTTTCGCAACGCATAGTCACTTATCTCACCGTCAAGGTGAAACAAACAACCGCTTGCTTCCTGCTAAGGCCTCCGGCCCGCTAGCGCAAGCAGTAGAAATAGATGGTAATAGAAGCCACGACTGCTATCGGCCCTCTGGGGATGGAGCTTAGCGGACTTGAACCGCTGACCCCTTCAATGCCATTGAAGTGCTCTACCAACTGAGCTAAAGCCCCAATCACTTGGCTTCGAGCCAGAATCCCGCTCAAGGATCCAACTTTCTACTCCATTCTACACCTGCAGCCTGTAGAAGCTGCCTTATTGGTAAAAAGTGCTGGGATCCCATACTAGATAAGGGGAGGATCCTTGTCAATAGTTTGGATGGCTCAACCGGGGGGAAGCAACAGTGGGGTTTGCTCGGCCCTCAGCCTTTTGTTGCCCGGCATCCCAGGAAGCCCGCAGGGTGGTAGAACGGAGTCAGTGGCAATTGAGGGGCCTGTGACACAAGAAACTCTGCTTAACCGCACTTTGGCAGCTTCTTTGCTGGTCGTCTGCCTTATCGCGGCCATTGTCGGGGGCACGCGCCCTGCCCCAGAGTCTACCCGAGGCGGGGTCGGTCTAGAGGCCGCACGGGGGGCGGATCGCATCGAGGTGGTCACCCTGGAAGGAGCGATAGGCAGCCCAGGGGGTTCGACTTTGGTAGGCCTGCCCACTTCTCCTGTGGAACAGTTGCGGGAGGCAGCACGGGATCCCTCTGTCAAGGCTGTATTGCTGCGCATCAACAGTCCCGGCGGAGCTGTGGGATCCAGCCAGGAACTCTACCGCGCCGTAACCGCTCTACACGGAGCAGGCAAGCCGGTGATCGCTATCCTAGAAAACATTGCTGCCAGTGGGGGGTACTACGTGGCCAGCGCTGCCGACAAAATCTATGCCAACCCTGGCACCCTGACCGGCAGCATAGGGGTTATCATCAGCGGCCTCAGCTTTGGTAAGTTGCTGGAGAACTACGGCATAGAGCCGCAGACCTTCAAAACCGGCGAGTACAAAGACCTTCTCTCTCCTTTCCGCAGTGCCACTCCTCAAGAGCAGCGCCTTCTGCAAAACTTGGTGGAGGATACCCTCGAGCAGTTCATTCGCGATGTGGCCCAAGGACGCCAGCACTTGCCAGAAAAGGCAGATGAGGTGCTGGAAGCAGAGATGATCGCGCGACGGCAGAGCTTGGATGAAGCCCGGGTGCGACAATTGGCCGATGGACGCATCTTCACCGGGGCGCAAGCTGTGGAGGTGGGCTTGGTGGATGCTTTGGGGGGCTACACCGAAGCGGTGGAGGATCTGCGGCGCATGACCGGGGATCCCTCTTTGTCACCGGCGGGTGAGGGAGAGGGTTTCCAACGAGTCCTGCGACGACTGTTGAGCCAGGGATTGTCCTCGCAAAGACAAGCCGCTTGGCTGGGCCGGCTGTTGGAGAGCAACGAGGCTGTTGGGATCCCAGACGTGCCGTTGCTGTGGATGGCGCCGGAGTGGACTTTGCGCTAAACCTAAATCTAATCAGGACGGGTTTTGGGTGTGGGGGGTGAACGGTGAATCGAGAACCGGTCGCGCCGGCGGCGCAGGGCACTTTGAGAGCGGCTGCTCCGGGGGTGCAGGGCAATACTTGGAGAGAGGGATCCCAGAAGGCCAATTCCTTGGCGGAGCTGGATTGGGCCATCGACCTGGAGCTGTTGACCAGTCGGGCTTGGGTGGAAATTGACGCAGCCCAGCTGCGAGAAAACCTGCGGCTGTTGCAGAGGCGCCTAGGCTCAAACGTCGAGATCTGGGCGGTGGTGAAGGCCAATGCCTACGGGCATGGAGCACAGTTGGTGGCTCCCGTGGCTGTTGCGGCTGGTGCCAAGGGGCTGTGTGTGGCCACCCTGGCCGAAGGGATCGAGTTGCGGCAAACGGGGCTGCAGGCTCCGATTCTGGTGTTGGGAGCTTTGAATACCTGGGCAGAACTACAGCAGGCCATGGCAGCCCGGTTGGAGGTCAGCCTCACCTGTGCAGAGCAAATCCCGCTGATGTGTCAGGTAGCCCGTTGGGCCGGGCGCCCCATCCCGGTGCATGTCAACGTGGATACGGGTATGACCCGTTTGGGGATCCCCTGGAAGGAAGCAGCAGCCGTGTGGGGGCAGATTTGTCGGATCCCGGAGCTGGAAGGCTGTAGCTTGTTTTCCCATTTGGCGACGGCGGACGAGCCCCATTCTCCGGTCATGGAACAGCAGCACGCCCGCTTTGCCCAGGTGGTGGAACAGATCCGTCAAGCCGGGGATCCCTTGCCGGCGCTGCATCTGGACAACTCAGCTGCCGCTCTGGCCCATCTCCACTACTCCCGTGTGCGCCTGGGACTGGCCCTCTATGGCTTGTCGCCTGCCCCCCACTTGCAACTGCCGGGTCTGCAGCCGATTCTGCGACTCAAGGCGCGGCTGACCCACATCCAAACTGTGCCTGCCCAGACCGGAGTGAGCTATGGACATCGCTACATCACCTCTCGCCCCAGTCGCATTGCCACTCTGGCCATCGGCTATGCGGATGGGATCCCACGGCGGCTTTCCGGCTGGCTGCGAGGATGGGTGCGCGGCGGCCTGATCCAACAGGTGGGCACGATCACGATGGATCAGTGCATGTGGGATGTAACCGAGAGGCCGGATATCCAGGTGGGGGATGTGGTGGAACTGCTGGGCCCGAATCTGGTGAATGTGGGTTTATCCGTGCAGGATTGGGCCGATCAGTTGGGTACTATTCCCTATGAGTTGCTGTGTGGGCTTTCTGCCCGTCTGCCGAGAGTGTTGGTTAACCCTCTGGGGTTTGATGATGGCTGACAGGACAGATCCGATTGCCTCAGCACACCCAAATACATCAAGCCCAGATAGGAGCGGGCCAGAGGCTGTTCGCGTCAGCAGCAGGGGATTTGGCTTGACTTGTCAACAGAGAATAGAGCAGCATCGAAGGTAATCGAGAGCACTCCTGCTCCCTGAAAGACAGGGGCTTGGCGGCGGGTTCGATTCACATCAGGAGGTAGCGATGGCGGAGGAACATAAGCCTCTGAAGGGCCTGGAAAATCAAATGGAACGGGCTGTTCTGGAGATGGTCAACGACATCCTGCTGATGGAGAGTCAGCAGCGCTACTGCTTCTGTGAGAAATTCTGTAACGATGCTGCCGCCCTGGCCTTGAACAACCTCAAACCTCGCTACGCCACCAGTTTTCACGGCTCTCTCCACACTTTGGAAGCCATTCAAGCGGATCAGGAGTTGCAGAGGCTGATCCGATTGGAGGTGGTGAAGGCCATGGAAAAGGTGGCGGCCAATCCCCGTTGCCCGGAGCCTGAATGTCCTTTGCTGCTGCGCGACGCCGAGACGATAGAGTTAGAACTGGCCCCTAGCGACAATTGAAGGAATGGCTCTGATGGAGCTGCGCTCCGCTGGCGCGAACGTTTCCCCTTCGCCGGTGGCCTTTCTTGGCCCTGCTGGAACCTACACAGAGTTGGCAGCTTTGCTGGCCTGCCCTGAGCAGCCTCACCTGCACAGCCAGGGATCCCATCCCTTGGTGCCCTACCCAACGATCAGCGCCTGTTTAGAAGCGGTAGCTGTCGGCCAGCAACAATGGGCGGTGGTGCCGGTGGAAAACTCCGTAGAGGGCGGGGTTTCGATGACCTTGGATGCCCTGTGGCAACTGGAGGGGCTAGGGATCCGGCAGGCGCTGATCCTGCCCATTCGCCATGCCCTCATCGGACGTGCCTCGCGGTTGGAGCAAATTGAGCAGGTCTACTCCCACCCGCAAGCTTTGGCCCAATGTCAGGCTTGGCTGAGATCCCATCTGCCCCAGGCCACTTTGATCCCAACCCGCTCGACCACCGAAGAATTGGATCGCCTGCAGGAGCAGCCCAGCGCCGCCGTCATCGCCTCAGAACGAGCTGCCACCCTCTACCAACTGCCGGTCTTGGCCTGCCCGATCAACGATCACCCCGATAATTGCACCCGCTTTTGGGTCATTGGCCGTGCGCCACTTTCCCGTTTGGGTCAGCAGGATGGAGCCCTGGCCAATCCTGCTTCTCCGGGGGGATCCCATACTTCCTTGGCCTTCAGCCTGCCCCACAATGTGCCGGGAGCACTGCTGAAACCTCTGCAAGTGTTTGCGGAGCGAGGTTTAAACATGTCCCGTATTGAGTCGCGCCCCACCAAAAAATCGGCAGGGACTTATGTCTTTTTTGTCGATCTGGAGAATCCTGTTGGCCAGCCCTATCTGGATGCCGAGGTGATTGCGGCGCTGGAATCGATTGCCGAAACCTTGAAGCTCTTTGGCAGCTACCCTGTGCATGACCTCTGCAAACAAGGTGCTCTATCCCAAACAGCAGGATCCCTGTCCCCTGAGGGGAAAGCGCGTCCAACGTAGACACGCCTTTCAAACCGTTGCATTATCTGGGTTCTAAGGCCCGAAAGTTGGGAGTGACATTAGTTTGAAGAGGGATCCCTGCTGGGGTGCTTGAGATCGGTCAAATCGTTGAGGCGGCGCAGGATCCCCCATCCCTGTAGGGCTTCCAGCAGGGCTTCCCGCACGACGGCTACCGTTTCTTGGTCGAGGGCCAACCGCAGATAATCCACCGCCAGCCGGGTTTGCTCGGGATCCAAGTGGGACATTAAGCTCTGCAAGCGGCGAACGCCCGCCAGCCGTCGGAAGGGATCGGGAGAAGCAATGTCGCTGAGGTCGCGCTCCAATTGAGACCGTTGCCGCTCTTGTCGGCCCCTGAGCCACTCCCCAAACAGCAGCGACAACAAGGCTAGAGTGGCCAATCCCTGTAGAATGGCACCGGTGGCCAGCCAGCGTTGGGTGGATTCTGCCCAGATGGAGATGAGGGTGTAGGTGCCCAAGGTGGCGGCTGCTCCCGAACCAATTGCCAGCAAAAGCGAGCGATCCGCCTGACGAAACCAAGCTCGCCACTCCCGCCAGCGGCGGTTGAACTCAGGGCTGCGCATCCCCTGTAGCCCCAACATCACCAAGGTACCCACCCCCAAAGAAAGAGCCAGCCGCCCGTTCCAGAAGGCCAGCCCCGCCAATGCCAAGCCCGACAGGGCCAGAACCCGCCATTGCGGCCCTGCTAGGATCCACAGAGCAACTTGGGATCCCGTCTCCACTGCCCCACGCCCCACCCGCTGCAGATACTCTGACCAGGATCCCTGGCCGGAAGAAGGGCGACCCGATTGATGTTTCACCGATGGCAACTCCCAAAACTCGGCCCTATCTGGCCCTTTGCAAGGCGGCAAGATAGGTCAACGTTCTCTAAATTATGCTCTTATGCTTTGCCGGTGGAGTCGAGATAGGCTTTCCACCCTTGGGCTTGCAACTGATCGTTTTTCTCCTGCACCGCCTGTTTTAGGCTTTCCCGATAGGCGATCACTCGCCGGAGCAGGTCGGGATCTCCACTGGCCAGGATCTGCACCGCCAGCAGACCCGCATTGTAGCCGTTGCCAATGGCCACCGTGGCCACCGGGATCCCTTTGGGCATTTGCACAATCGAGTATAAGGAGTCGATCCCCTGCAGGGATGGGCTGAGCACCGGCACCCCGATCACCGGCAGAGGGGTGAGGGACGCCACCATCCCCGGCAAATGGGCTGCTCCCCCTGCCCCGGCAATAATGACGCGGATCCCTTGGGTATGGGCGCGGCGGGCAAACTCTACCATGGCCTCGGGGGTGCGGTGGGCGCTGAGGATCTGCATCTGGTAAGGGATCCCGAATGCTTCGCACACCTGGGCGGCGGGTGCAAGGGTGGGCAGATCGGAATCGCTGCCCATTACGATGGCAACGAGGGGGGAAGGTTCCATAGGCTGCTGGCCCGGCGTAGCCGATCCATCATCGCATAGCCCAACCCCGTCAAGATGGGCGGGGGTTCTGCCAACAGGAGTGTGGCATCTCCCTCATCCAGGCGGCGCAAGCTGGCAAAGAGGGCGCGGGCGGCTGCCTTGAGATCCGAACCCAAACACTCCAAACTGAACGTGATCCCCGGCCAATGGCAGGAGAGGGTGTTCAGCAGAGCCTGGGAATCCGCGGCAAAGCTGAGGATGCCCAGGTGGGAATGACCGGTTGTCAGGTGCTGCACCTGTTGCCAATCGCCGGGCTGAAGCTGGGCAAAAGGGGTGGGCAAAAGCCGGAGGGGCTTACTGGGGGCATAGTGGCTGCTCAGTCGTCCCGGCGCTTCTGGCGGGCCCGTTTTGCCGTCCTCAGAGGCCCGGATGGGCAGTTTCAGGTGAGCTTCTAGGGCTTCCAGCGAGATCCCTCCTGGGCGCAGCAGCGTCGGGATCCCCTCGGGGCTGAGCTTCAGCACGGTGGATTCTAGGCCCACGGCACACTCTCCCCCGTCCAAGATGTAAGGGATCCGCCCTCCCAACTCTGCATAGACGGCCTGGGCTGAGGTGGGGCTGATGCGGCCAAAGCGATTGGCACTGGGGGCAGCCAGAGGGGTTTGCACCGCCTGCAACAAAGCTTGAGCCACCGGGTGAGCAGGCACCCGCAGGGCAACAGTAGGCAACCCGCTGCTCACCAGATCCGGCACGGTGGGACACTTGGGCAGCACCAAGGTTAGGGGCCCCGGCCAGAAGGTGTCGATCAGGGATCCCAGCAGAGCACGGGCGGTGGGAGTAAAAGCCGACACATCCACCAGCCACCCCTGCAGCTGCTCTAGGGTCACCCCAGCCGGCAGATGCAGGATCAGGGGATCGAAGCGGGGGCGCTCCTTGGCGGCAAAAATGTTCGCCACTGCCTGCTCATCCAAGCCATGGCCCGCCAGGCCGTAAACCGTCTCCGTGGGGATGGCCACCAACTGGCCCCGCAGCAAGGCTGCCGCCGCTACGGCAATGTGCTCAGGAGTGGGTGAGAGAATTTCCGTCTGCATCCATGACTCGGATTTGGAGTAAGGGCTAGGGATCCCGTTCTTCAATCCATTTTTGCGCCTGGTAGAGGGCGATGTTGATCTGATCCCCAAACAGCAGCGCCAAGGAAGTGAGCCAAACCCAGAGCAGCAGCACAATAACTGCCCCCACCGCCCCGTAGACTTGGTTGAACTGCCCAAAGTGCTCCACGTAAATCCGCAGCCCCCAAGACACCCCAACCCACAGTAGGCTGGCCACGATGGCTCCCGGCCAAATCGGCATTTGGGGTCGGCGCAAGCTGGGGCCAAATCGATACAGCACCCAGCAGGAGAAGACGACCAACCCCAGCGAAATCGGCCAGGTGAGGATCCCCCACAAGTTCAACCCCAGCTCTCGCAAGGGATCCAACTGAGTCGGCCCGCCAACTTCCTGCGCTAAGAATCCCGCTTTCCTGTACAAGAAGCGCAAAAAGCTGGCACTGAACAAAAAGATCAAGCTGGCCAGTCCGGTCAACCCCAAGGTGGCGAGCATCCAAACCAGCGAGATCAGCTTGCGTCTCCAGAAGGGACGGCGCCTATCTTGAGGGATCTCATGGCTGAGATCCAAAGCTGTCATCACCGCCCCCATGGCTCCAGAAGCAGCCCACAGGGTGCCCAAGAAGCCGAGCGACAACAACCCCCGATTCTGCCCGAAGCGGAGCTCGCGCACATACCGATCCAAAAGCGCCAGAGCCTCATGGGGAGCAATTTGGCTCAACTGCTCCATCAAGCGCTCGAAGGCTTGCTCAGAGGAGCCGACAAACAGCCCAACCCCGGTCAGGAGCGTGAGGATGAAGGGGAACAGCGCCAACACCGAGCTATAGGCCATTTCAGAGGCCAGGCCAAACAGCCGGTAGCGCATCGCGTTTTCCCAGGCCAACCGCAGGGTTAGCCAGACCAACTCTCGCCGGGAAGTCCGTCCTGACGACGCGAACGGGATCCCCAGCGCCCACAGCCGCTCAACCAGTCGCTCCAGCAGCCTCATGGTTCAGCACTTCAGCCCACCGGGGTAGGTACTGGGAAAAATCCTGTTTTTTGACAAACCGAAAAGGCCCGGATAGGGATCCCCAGATCACTTGATCGGTCTCCGGATCCCGACCTTGATCCAAGCTGTGAAAGTAGTCGGCTCCGATCTCAAACTCGCTGTACAAATAGGTGGTTCTGCCTTTGCGTTCAACAACACAGCCTTTGCCGGGTAGGCTGCGGCCCCGATAGCAAGATCCCGTCCATTCTACCTGGGTGATACAGCCGGGCAAGAGTTCCAGCTCCGCTGCTGTCAGACCGGCCAATTTCCCCTTCGCGTAAGCGTTGCATAGCAACAACTCTCGACCGGCGCACCTGTAGGAGTCAGGAGCCGTCAAAGCATAGTTTTGAATCCGGATCCCATCTGGAGTATCGAAGAGGTGGATCACCCGCTGCCGGTAGGGCTGCTCAGGATAAATGTCGTACAGTTGCTCCACGTAAAACCCCACCCCCTGGAACACCGACCAAGGCAAGGGACATTGGTACACATGAATGTTGGCAAACCAGACGGGCTCTGCGAGCGCCTGCTGCAGGTTGTTGAAGTGCCCTGCCATCCAGGTGGCCAGTTGGGCCAGTTGGGGGGAAACAGACATAGGTTCAGATAGATTCAATAGAGATTGAGAAGATTCTGTTTGAGCACTCCTGATCCTGCAGACTTTGCCCAATTGTCGAGGACTCCGTCGCGATGGCGCGCTCCATGACCCACTTTACAAAATTACCCAAGCTGCTGTTCTCGGGCTCAGTGGGCCATCCAAAGCGGAGTAGCCGGCGTTTTTTGCAGGGGAGCGGTCGACACCCCAAGAAAGCTTGTATCCTAGAAGGTACAACGCACAGACAGCGGTGAGTTGGGCGGGTTTCCAGGTTTCCCAATGTTGATTTGGATCCCATGAGTGCGCTTCTCTCCCCGGCAACCGATTTGCTGGACGAGTTGCGGCAGCTTTTCCCCTTTGAGCTGGACGACTTTCAGATCCGAGCCATTCAGGTTCTGGCTGCTGGGGAATCGGTGGTGGTTTGTGCTCCCACGGGATCCGGCAAGACCCTGATTGGAGAATATGCGATCTATCGAGCCTTATCCCAGGGCAAGCGGGTTTTCTATACAACGCCCCTAAAGGCCCTCTCCAACCAAAAGTTCCGGGATTTTGGCCAGCAATTTGGCCCGGAACGGGTTGGCCTGCTCACCGGCGACATTTCCATCAACCGGGATGCACCGGTCTTGGTGATGACCACCGAGATCTTCCGCAACATGCTCTACGGCACACCGATATCCTTGGCAGTGCAAAGGTATGCCTACGGCGAACGCGATGACGGCACAGAATTCTCAGAGGGCGAGGTGGATCCCTTGCGGGATGTGCAGGCGGTGATCTTGGACGAATGCCATTACATGAACGACCAGCAGCGGGGCACCGTCTGGGAAGAAGCGATCATCTACTGCCCCCCCACGATCCAGCTCATTGCCCTTTCTGCCACCTTGGCCAACAGCGACCAGCTCACCGATTGGATGAACCAGGTGCATGGCCCCACCCATCTGATCGACTCCAACCACCGCCCGGTGCCGCTGCAATTTCACTTTGCCAATCGCAAAGGGCTGTTCCCCCTGCTGGAACAAACGGAGTCGGGCCAGTGGGTTTGCAATCGCCGCCTAAAAAGCAAACTCCCCAAGTCCGGCCAGTCCTCCTATGGGGGGGTGCCGGATATGGTGCAGGTGGTGGAAAACCTGCGCCAGCGGGACATGTTGCCGGCCATCTATTTCATCTTCAGCCGCAAAGGCTGCGACCTGGCGGTGGCCAGCGTGGGGAACTTGGACTTGATCGCCAGCGAGGAAGAACGGCAGCAGTTGGCTGAGCAGATCGA
>NZ_JANSIH010000168.1:0-6618 GCF_047462075.1 Synechococcus sp. R55.2 | reverse complement strand
CTTTTCCATAGAGGTGAGGTTGAGGACGAGGGCCACATTTTCCGGCACGCAACAGAGGCTGAGGTTGCCCCCAGCAGCACGGCACTTGCGCAAAGCAGAGATCAACACCCCCAGCCCAGAGCTGTCCATAAAAGTGACCGACGACATATCGATCAACATATTGGTGTAACCGAAATCTAAAACCTGCTGGAGCAATTGCCGAACTTCTGAGGCGGCCTTGGCATCAAAACGACCCTCCAGCGGCACAATCGCCAGTTTTTGCCCTTGTGGAGTCTCAGCAGTACGGATGCGCGGCTTAAAATTCATCGTTTCCGGTCAAGACCTCATGCCCCACCTTAACACCATCCGCTGCCTCGCACCAGGAAATCTTGGAAGATCCGCAGGGGACAGTACGGCTCCATCCCAGAACACCTGCCCCCCCACCCCAGGAGCCGGAGAGAAGTCTGATGGAACCCAATATCTCTCCACTAATGACTACACCCTCCGCAGGGAAGGGATCCGGCCTCGGCCACAAATTCCGCATCTTAGGCGGATCTACCTACAGCATAGGTTGCAGGGTTAAAGCCTCCGAGTCTATGGAGGGAAGGGACATGTGCAAACGGGGACGGTGCATAGAGAGCAACTGGGCCAGCCGCTTGCGCAGCTCAGTACGGGGCACAATCGCGTCGATGAGCCCTTGGGCCAGCAGGTACTCGGCGGTTTGGAAGCCTTCTGGCAGCTTGCCCTTGCCGATGGTTTGCTCGATTACGTTGGGCCCGGCAAACCCCACCTGCGCGCCCGGCTCGGCCAGGATCAAATCTCCCAGCATGGCAAAGCTGGCGGTTACCCCGCCATAGGTGGGATGGGTGAGCACGGAGATGAACAATTGTCTGGCGTCGCGGTGCCTTTGTAGGGCGGCTGAGGTCTTGGCCATCTGCATCAGGCTGAGGATCCCTTCCTGCATGCGGGCCCCCCCCGAAGCCGAAAAGAGGATCAAGGGCAGGTGATCGCAGGTGGCCCGTTCCGTGAGGCGGGCGATCTTCTCTCCCACCACCGAGCCCATGCTGCCGCCCATAAAGCGAAAGTCCATCACCCCAATCGCCACCGGGATCCCTTCCAGGCTTCCCAACCCTGTCAGGACGGCATCCTTGAGCTGGGTGCGCTCCTGGTAGGTGGCCAAGCGCTCGGAGTAGGGCTTTTGGTCGAAAAAGTGCAGGGGATCCGTGGGAGCCAGGTGTTCGTCCAGGGGCTGCCAGGATCCGGGATCCAAAAGCTGTTCCAGACGCTCTGGGGCTGTAATGCGGTGGTGATGCCCACAGCTGGGGCAAACTTGCCAGTTTTGCTGCAGATCCTTGGTGTAGGTCAGGGTGTCACAGGCAGGACACTTTTGCCAGAGGCCATCGGCAATTTCTCTCACCTGACGCTCTTTGTCGAAGGGGCTGCTACCTGTCAGGTTTAGAGAGGTTTGTCTGCGCCGTTCCGCAAACCAATCCAGTAGAGACATAGCTGTTGAAATATCCTCCCTACTCAGGGATGTCGAGAGCCCTGCCGGTGAGCTGCGAAACACATCTCAACGTTCTCAAGCTATCAAAGAATCGCCCAACTGAAAATAGAGACAACAGCAGGCAATGGAGACTCGGTGGCAGGTGCTGACCACAGGGGATGGATCCCTGACCTTTTTCTCGGAAGAGTTTGGACAGGCTTTTCACAACGTCAGTGGTGCCGCCCAGGAGGCTTTGGAGAAGTTTGTCCGCCCTTGCCGGCTGGATCGGCTGCCTTTGGAGCGGGATCCCGCCCAGCCCATTCGCCTTTTGGATATTTGCTTTGGCTTGGGCTACAACTCCGGCCTTGCCCTAGAAACCATTTGGCAAATCCGGCCCCACTGTTCTGTAGAAGTAATCGGCCTAGAGCGATCCCCGGAAGTGCCTCGCCAGGCTTGGCAGGCGGGGGTGGGATCCACCTGGAGCTTTGGGCAAGAATGGCAACACTGGATTGAACAGGGATCCTGGCAATCGGAGCGCTGGCGCGGAACGCTGCTGTGGGGCGATGCCCGGCAAACGGTGTTGCAGGTGCCGCTGGGGTGGGCAGATGCGGTGTTTTTGGATCCCTTCTCGCCTTCTGTTTGCCCAGAGCTGTGGACGGTGGATTTCCTGCGGGCCGTGGCTGAACGGATGCGACCAACCGGCATTTTGGCCACCTATTCCTGTGCAGCGGCGGTGCGAGCGGCTCTGTTGGAAGCAGGGCTTTTCATCGGCTCTACTCCCCCGGTAGGTCGTCCTTGGCCGGGGACAGTGGCCTCGCCCCAACCTGACCACCTGCCGCCTCTTTCCCCCATGGAGTGGGAGCACCTGAAAACTCGCGCTGCCGTGCCCTACCGGGATCCCACCTTGAAAGGAGATAGAGCGCAAATCCGTCTGCAACGCCAACGGGAACAGCAGGGATCCCCTTTGGAGCCCACTTCTGCTTGGAAACGCCGCTGGCCTGTGCAAGCCTAGAGAGTGGCGTTGCCGGAGTTCAGATCTGGACAACTTTTCCCAGGATTGCTGCCCGAGTGTATCCAAGACACCTGCGCTATTCCCGTACCCTTACGCAAGCCACCATTTCTTGACAAAGTTAAGCTAGGATGAAACTTTTCTGCTGTGAATGCCATGTCCTCTTCAGCCTCTGCCGGTACGCTGGTTGCCCTTTGTGCTGAACAGCACCGCGTCATCCTGCAGTTTTTGACTCGCCTGTCTCGAGCGCCGGAGTTGGATCTGGAGCAGCGACGCCTCTGTGTACAAAGGTTGCGACAGCGCCTCTCCCGCCACATTCAACTGGAGCGCCATGTTCTCTACCCCCTGCTCAGGTCGGCTCTCCAGGCGGATCCCCACCTTAGCGACCAAATTGAGCGGCTGGAGCAACATCTGCGGGATCAGATCCCGGAGCTGACGCGCTTTTTGCACCAATCAGAGCGCACTCCCCAGCAGGTGGATCCCTCTGCTGCCCTTCACTTCTATCGGAAACTGCGGGCCCAGTTTGAGCAGGAAGAGAAGGTCTTGCATCCCCTCTTTGCCCAGCATGTTTCTCCCGAAGCAGAGCAGCAGCAGTTGCGTCTGTTCCGCAAACGCCTGCAAGCCAGCGCTGCTTCCAATCGCTCTGCACATAGCCGTCGCGTTGCTTTGAATGAGCTGGAACGGCAGGCGATAACCCGCCCTGTCTTGCCCAACGAGCGTCTCTGGTCGCTGCAGGGCAACGCTGTGCAGATGGCCGCTCCCTAGCCAACGACGGTCTTGTTGTTGGAGGCTAGTGGTGGTATTTTTGCTGCAATCGGCTCCCTGACCCCAAAACCATGCAGCCCTGGGATCCCGAAACCTACGTCGATCAAATGGCCCAACTGCTGCAACTGCCCCTGCATCCTCAACACCGAGCAGGGGTGATCGAAAATTTTGCCCGCTTTCTGCCCATTGCTCAACAGGTGCTGGAGTTCCCGTTGCCGCCGATAGTTGAGCCAGATCCCACCTTTGACCCCCAGCCATGACCGGGGATCCCCACCTTCTCGGCAGCGCTGACGCGGTCTCTATTGCCAGGGCTGTCCGCCAGGGATCCGTGAGCGCCCAAGCGGTGGTGGCTGCCTGTCTGGAGCGGATTCGCCGGCGGGATCCCCAGCTCAATGCCTTTACAGCTGTCTTGGAGGAATCGGCCTTACAAGCGGCGGAGCAGGTGGATCGACAGGTGGCTCAAGGGATCCCGGTGGGCCCGCTGGCAGGGGTGCCCTTTGCCGTCAAGAACTTGTTTGACGTGGCCGGCCTCACCACCCTAGCTGGCTCTGTAATCAACCGCGAGAACCCCCCGGCCATCCAAGATGCAACAGTGGTGGCTCGTCTCAAGCAGGCAGGGGCGATCTTGGTGGGCACCCTCAATATGGACGAGTATGCCTATGGCTTCGTCACCGAAAACAGCCACTACGGCCCCACCCACAACCCCCACGATCTCAACCGCAGTGCGGGGGGATCCTCTGGCGGCTCGGCAGCAGCGGTGGCAGGAGGTTTGGTGCCCCTTGCCCTGGGCAGCGACACCAACGGCTCGATTCGGGTACCGGCCTCTTTGTGTGGCGTCTACGGCCTCAAGCCCACCTATGGCCGTCTATCGCGGGCAGGAGCGGCTCTGTTTGCCGCCAGCTTTGACCACGTGGGCCCCTTGGCCCGTTCGGTGGCCGATATTGCCCTCAGCTTCGATGTCATGCAAGGGCCGGATCCCCAAGATCCCGTCTGTACCCGGCGTCCTGTGGATCCCACCTTTGGGCAGTTGGGGCAGGGGATCGAGGGCTTGCGCATCGCGGTGGCGGATGATTACTTTGCCCGAGGGGCAGAGCCCCCCATCTTGGCCGGGGTAGAAAAGGTGGCCCAAGCCTTGGGGGTCGGCCAGACTGTGCGGATCCCGGAAGCCCAGCGCGCCCGTGCCGCCGCCTTCCTGATCACGGCTGCTGAGGGAGCCAACCTGCACTTGCCCAACCTGCGAACTCGCCCCCACGACTTCGATCCGGCCACCCGGGATCGCTTTTTGGCCGGAGCCCTGTTGCCTGCCAGTTGGATCTTGCAGGCGCAGCGCTTTCGCCGCTGGTACCGCCAGCAGGTGCAGGCCATTTTTCAGGAGATCGATCTGTTCATCGCCCCCGCCACCCCCTGCTTTGCCCCCTTGCTCGGCCAAGAGAAGATGGTGATCGATGGGGTAGAGGTTCTCACTCGGCCCAACCTCGGCCTCTACACTCAGCCCCTCTCGTTTATCGGCCTGCCGGTGCTTTCAGTGCCGTTGCGCGAGAGCGGATCCCTGCCCTTTGGCGTACAACTGGTGGCCGCCCCCTATCAAGAAGCCAAACTGCTGCGGGCAGCCGCCTATTTGGAGAAGCTAGGGATCCCCAATGCGCAGCCGGTTTGAGCCATGAAGAGCCCTACTTTTGCAGCACATCTAGCGCTAGAGCTCGTGGGCATCTTCTCATGAACACTAAATATGTAGATGAACCGGTTGTGTGGTCAAGACAAGATTTCAATTGCTTTTGAGGAGCTGCTTTAGTCTCTGTGTAGCCTGTGGGTAACGTCTGAAGCTGTATTGGGGCAGAATCTTTGGCCTTGGCTCGCAAGAGAGATTGGGGCACCGGATATTAAAGTAAAATTAAGCCCCCAGTTGTTGTATCAAATGCCTCCTTCTCCAGGCTTGGCCAATAGAATGAACAGCATAAAATAGACACGGCACCCCCACCTGGACTCTATAACCCTATGGATCATCCTGATTCTGTGGCTCGGCGCTACATGAAACTGTGCGAGGCCTATCTCTCTCTCAACGAAGCCTTCGACAAATTGGATCAGTCCCACAGCCACCTACAGCGCCACTTCAAACGACTCCTTGGCTATTTCAGTGCTGCCCAACAAGCTCTGGTTCAACTGCCGCTCTTGCAACAGCGGATTGAGCAGAGCGACCGCTGGATGAACTCCTTGCGAGAAGAACTGCAAGCCAAAGAAGCCCGGCTTGGCGAGCTAATCGCCAACTACGATCAAGTCTGTGGCGAGCTGGACTCCACCAAAGCAGAACTGTTGAGCGCTCAAGCGCTGATTGAGAAACTTGAAGCGGAAAATGCTCAGGTTTTGGAACGCTTGAGTCGGCTCACCAACATGGAAGAGGAAATGGCAAACTTGGCGGAACAGCTGGCCCAAGCGAACGAAGCTCGTCAGCAGATGGAGGCTCGAAATCGCGAGCTGGAGCGAGCTTTGGGAGACCGGGATCAGCACATTTACAGCCTGCAGGAGCGATTGGCCCAATTGGAGCAAGAGATGGCCTTCTTGAAAGCTCAGCGGGATGAGGCCCAGCAGGCTGCACAACTGGCTATGTCTCGCGCGGAGCAGGCGGAAGTCGGGCTGAAGGCGCAAACCGAACAAGTTCAGACTTTACGAAATAAGCTCCATCAAGCCGAACAGCAACTGGCCATGGTAACCCTGAACGAGCTGGAGCTCCTGCTCGGCCATGACTCGATGAACCTCTTGCAAGAAGCGGAGCAGGCTGCGGAAGTAGATGCCCAGGTGCTGGCAAGCGTACCGGCCTCTCTGGCCGAGGCAGAACGCATCCTGCTGGAGATCGACCAGTTCATTCAGTTCATTTTGGCCTACTCGGAGCCCATGAAGTCGCAGGCTGCGTGACATACTCCCGACGCTGTAGCTAGCTTCCCGCAGGGTTGCTACGCACACAGCGCGGGCTTCTCAGTGACCCCTGCTATCGCTTCAGACATTTCCTGAGCTTAAGGACTACGTCCCGCTGACGCGAAAAGGACGGGATGCCCCACCGCCCTGTAGAGTAGTGCGTAGTGACTAGTCACTAGTCACTAGCCTTTTTATTGCTTCATGGAGTGGGGTGACGGCTTCGGTTTTGCGTGGGTATGTTGACCCTGCGCATACAGCGCGGGGCTTCTCGGCGGTTTAGCTAAAATAGGCTAGAGAGCAGCTGCAAGACTCCGCAGGGTTGCAAAGCAACACCCCAATGGGGAGATGCCCATCTTCTCATCACCAGAACAAACTCTACCCTGCATCCTTTGAGCGGGCCAACCCAACTGAAGCTGACAACTTGAGCGCATGAAAGCCGTAGTCATGAGTGTGCCCGGCGGGCCAGAGGTTC
>NZ_JANSIH010000167.1:0-838 GCF_047462075.1 Synechococcus sp. R55.2 | reverse complement strand
TGTTTTTCCAGCTCTGCTTTTTCCACGAGGAAGCGTTCCCGCTCTTTCTCTTGCTCGGCAATTTGCTTTTGCTCGATGGCCGTTTGGAATTGGTCGGAGAAGCGGACATTGCGCAGCAGCACGTTTTGCAAGATCAGGTCATTCTCAGCAAAAATGCTGGAGAGCTGCCGCTCCACATTTTCCTGGATCTGCTCGCGTTCTTCCGAGAAAACGGCGATGGCGCGGTGCAAAGCCAGTTCATTGCGCACCACCGTCCGCACCTCTGGGCGAATCACTTTGTCCACGTAGGAAGGGCCAATGGTCTGGTGCAGGTGGGCCACTTGGTCGGGATCCAAGCGAAAGCGCACCGAGACATCGAGGGAGATCTGCTGGCCGTCGGCGCTGAGCACTTTCAACGCATCATCCCCCTGGTTTTCGGAGCGTTGGGAGGCCATGGTGTAGGTTTGGGTGCGCACGTCGTAGAAGATAGGCGTTTCCACCAGCGGCAGCAGGAGGTGCAGCCCTTCTCCCAGCGGCTGCGGCTTCAGGCGCGTCAGGGAGTTGAACACCACGGCCCGTGTGCCGGCAGGCACCACCACCAAGCACTGCAGCTAGGTGGCCAAGAGGATCAGCAGCAATGCCCCACCCACCAAGGGAATCCAGGACAAAGCGGGAAGTTCAAAAGCAGGACGACGGGGGTGGGCCGATTTCACAGGTGTGTTACCCAAAAACCTAAAGAACTCGAACAGGTGCCCCGGGGATGGCCGGCCAAGCTCTTCTTGAGCTTAACCCAAGGCCGCAGCCAAGATCTGATAGGCCAGTTTGGCGACGGTGCAGGCACTGCGGCGATCGGTTTCCC
>NZ_JANSIH010000166.1:0-846 GCF_047462075.1 Synechococcus sp. R55.2 | reverse complement strand
GCGGGGGTAGTGTATTGGAGAACAAAGAATTTCGATAATCCAGTCGGGTGCTGCGGTGAAGTCATCTTCTGGCTCGCCTGTTTCACTGAGGCGAGTTCGATCCCACGCAATTACGGCAATATCGGGAACAATGGAACGACCGGCAAAAGTGCATCGCAATTCGGGTAGGGCAGTATAGTCGGTGGTGCTGCCGTCAACCTCAGCCAAAAGGCGTTTTTGCAAAATGGAATGGCGGACTTTGGGCAGCGGTTTTTGAATGGCAACTCCATCCACGTACTCCCATGCCGGAGAATCTTCTATGTGAGGCAACTTGAGGAAGTCTTCAAGAGTGAGAGCCAAATCTAGGCGAGTTGTCATAGGTTTAGGCAAAGCCCCCCCGGATCCCTGCCAGTAATGTATCCCAAAGCGAGGGGAAGAAGTGGAATTAAAATTGCGGCAATTCGGGTAGATGTAGCGTAAAAGTCGTCCAACCGGCAGAGCTGTTGACCTCAATGGATCCCCTCAGTTGATCCACCATTTGTTTCACCAAAGCCAAGCCCAGACCGGTGCCCCCTTCTTTCCAAGGATCATGGCTGGGGATCCGGTAAAAACGCTCGAAAATGCGCGTGAGCTCCTCGGCCGGGATCTCCCGGCTGTTGCTGACCTCTACAACGCTGCGACGGCTTTCGGTTCCTATCCGTAAGCGGATGGATCCCTGAACCGGGGTGTATTTCACAGCGTTGTGTAGCAGCTCCCGCAGGATGCGTCCCAACAGCAAGGGATCCGTCGTGAGGGTGCTCTCCAGAGGGACACTGGCTTGAAAGGTTTGCCCTTTGGCGCGGGCCTGCTCTTCGGCAATGGCTAACA
>NZ_JANSIH010000165.1:0-852 GCF_047462075.1 Synechococcus sp. R55.2 | reverse complement strand
CTATCAACTTGCAGCGTCCTATCCCAGATGGGTTCAAGGGCAAGCAGGTGAGGGTACTGTCCAAGGTAAGGGGGACGCAATGGTATGTCGTCGTTACCATCGAATCGGACATATCGATTCCCGATGCTCCGGTTCACGGTCGTGCGATTGGGATTGATCTGGGATTGGAACGGTTTTTGACGGTTTCAGATGGCAGCTTCCAGGAGCGACCCAAGTTTTTTAGGTCGATGCAACGCAAGCTGAAATTGCTGCAACGCAGAGCGGCACGAAAACAGAAGGGGTCACGAAACTGGGAGAAGGCACAAATCAAAGTTGCCAGAATGCACCATCGGATTGCGAACCGTCGTAAAGATTTCCACCTAAAGACGGCTCATAAGCTTTGTGACCAAGCGCAAACCATCTTTGCGGAAGACCTCAATGTCACAGGCTTGACACGGGGAATGCTGCGAAAAGGTTGTGTTGATGCCGCCTTTGGACAATTTCTGTCTCTGTTGGAATGGGTGTGCTGGAAACGTGGAGTGTACTTCGCTAAAGTCAACTCCAACGGGACTAGCCAAACCTGTCCCAAATGTTTTGCTACTGTCAGCAAAACGTTGACAGCAAGGGAGCATCATTGTCCTGAGTGTGGGTATCGAACTCATCGTGACCATGCAGCAGCAGAAATGGTTTTGCATCGTGGACTAGAGAATTTAGTAGCCCAGGGACTCTGGGGAACGGAAACAGCCTGCCAAGTCGTTCTGTCGGGGGTCTATGACCTAGATAAGTGGCGTGGGGCAGGAATGCCTAATCGTGAGGTTAGGAAGCCCGCGCTGTACCCGTAGGGTCAGCGTCGGGAGGATGTCACGTTATACC
>NZ_JANSIH010000164.1:0-852 GCF_047462075.1 Synechococcus sp. R55.2 | reverse complement strand
TCCCCAGGCTTAGATTGATGACGGCAAGCAGAGGGGCAACAGGACGGGATCCCTGCACAGCCCACAACACGCCGCTTGCCGCCAGTAGCTCCAAAGCCCAGCCCAGCCCGTACAACAACCCATCCATCTGACCCTTGATCTGGCCAGATGAAAGGGCTTGGGCAATTTCAGGGGCATCCCCTGTCGGAGAGGACTCCGTCCCGCTAGCGCTAGGGGGGAGGGTCGGAGAGGATCCCGTCTCGGCAATGGGAGCAGAGAAGACCGGAGCAACCTCTACCCAAAGTCGGAGACCAATGGCCAGCCAGGTAACCCCAGAGGCCAGCGGTATGGCTGCCGAGAAAGCAGGGGGCGAGGAAGGGGTGAAGAGGGCCGCCGCGGTGGGCAACGTTAGGGAGAGCAAGAGCACCAACCCCAAGGGTATACCCCAGCCATCCAGGGCTGGCCGGTAAGCGGCTTGCAGGCGAGAAGAGAGGTGCCGGATGCCGTAGCGACAGCCGCTCAAGAGCAACAGCAGCGCTGCCAAGACCAGCAGCCATTCCGCTTCCGTAAGTGTCGGCAAGAGCCGGCTGATCCCCACCAGGCCGAACCCTGAGCCGAAGGCCACCGCCAGCAGGGCTTCCCCCTCTGCTCCAGGAGTAGGGGAACTTGGCAAGGGACAAGCCCATAGCCACACCTGGGTAGCTAGCAGCAGCAACCCCAGCCCTAGCCCGAGCAGATCCGGGCCCGGCCTGCCCAAGGTGAGCAACTGCGCCATCACCAGCGAGAGCACGGCCCAAAGACGCAGGGATCCCCGCACTGGGATCCCCTGCCGCCAGGAAAGGGATCCCAATCCCCCTTGCTCTGGGCTCTGCA
>NZ_JANSIH010000163.1:0-852 GCF_047462075.1 Synechococcus sp. R55.2 | reverse complement strand
TCAAGGGTGAGCAGATCGGCTTTGGGAGTGGCACTAACCTCTTGGGTTAAGTCTAAGTTAACATCTCTCTCTGGGATCTCTGCCAGAGGTTAAGAATAAATTTAGGCTCTCTTAATGTTTAAGGAGATCTTGAATTCCTGATTTTTCCCAAATCTTGGGAGTTTTGCGGATAAGCGGGATCCCTGTTATGCAAGACATAGACTCCTAGTTGGCCGTATTGGGTGCTTTTGGGAAAAGTTCTTTCGAGCTTAAGTTGCAAGTTCCCAGGTCAATGGGTTAACCCAAAAGACAAATCTATCATCAAACCCATAGACAGATCCAGCCTACTAAAAAGCTTTCCAAGCTGGATTTTAAGTTGATTAAACAACGTCTCTAACTCTGACCTGCTTTTGAGAAACCAAACCCACGCCGGACTGCCCATAACTCGGCAATCCAAATGCTCCAGTTCTCCGCTTACCGTATGTTGGTGTTACTCCACAGCTTAGCAGAATCTCGATTGGATGGCGCTTGATAGGAAAAATGAAGGGATATTGACATAAATTAAGCTTTTTATCAATATGGGGCTTTCAATTTGAGGGGTATTGTCGCTGTTGGTATTGGCTTTGGCAAGCCTGTTGTCCGCTGTTCCATGCCGTAAGGTTTCTATTCGGAGAGCTACATAAGAAGTTGGAACTCCGTTCTGCCGGCGCAGTCTTATTGGGAAGCTGGGGGGAAAAGACCAGCTCTTTTGGGGCTGGCTAAAATGCTACTCTCGGAATCGCCTTGGTGTGCGAAAGGTGAGGCAGACGGTGTGGGCAGAGGGATCCCGTTGAAGGCGGCAGAGCTTTTAGACAGAGCAGAAGAGGCTCTACA
>NZ_JANSIH010000162.1:0-854 GCF_047462075.1 Synechococcus sp. R55.2 | reverse complement strand
TGTAGAGCCTCTTCTGCTCTGTCTAAAAGCTCTGCCGCCTTCAACGGGATCCCTCCGCCCACCCAGTCTGCCCCACCTTTTGCACACCAAGCTGGTTTCGAGGGTAGCATTTCAGCCACCCCGGAAAGAGTTGGCCTTCTCCCCACCGCTCCTCAAGGTGACTGCAGCGGCAGAACCGAGTTCCAAGTTCTTATGTACTTATGTAGCTCTCCGATAGAAACCTTACAGCATGGAACAGTGAACAACAGGCTTGTCAAAGCTAATACCGACAACAACACCATCTCTCAAGTCGAAAGCCTCATATTGATAAAAAATCGATAAAAAGCTTAATTTATATCAATATCCCTTCATTTTTGCTGTCAATGGCTATCCAATCAAGATGCTGCTAGGCTGTAGGATAATACCAACATACCCTGGAGGAAAGCTGAAGCATCTGGATTGCCGAGCTTATGGGCAATACGGCCCACCTTCAGTCTCTCAAAAACAGGTCAGAGTTAGAGACATTGTTTAACCAACTCAAAATCCAGCTCAGGAAGATTTTTAGCAGGCTAGATCTGTCTATGGGTTTGATGATAGATTTGGCTTTTGACTGAGGAACTTGCAACTTAAACTCTAAAAAACCTTTCCCAAAGACACTCAACACAGCCAATAGAAGTGCATGTCTTGCAGGGCGGGGATCCCGCTTCTCTACAGAGCTCCTGCGATTCGGGAAAATCTGGAATTCAACATCTCTGAAACATTAAGAGAGCCTAAATTTATTCTTAACCTCTGGCAGAGATCCTTGAGCGAGATGTTAACCTAGACTTAACCCAAGAGGTTAGTGCCACTCCCAAAGCCGATCTGCTCACCCTTGA